>JALOTV010000143.1 GCA_025457685.1 Opitutaceae bacterium | reverse complement strand
AAGAGCCAGGCGGCGAGGAATTTGCCCAGCACGGCCTCGAGCGTGGTGAGCGGCAGGGTGAAGAGCAGCTCGATGGTGCCGCCCCGGCGCTCCTCCGCCCACAGGCGCATGCCGGCGGCGGGGATGAGGAAGAGGTAGAGCCAGGGGTGGAAGACGAAGAAGCTCTGGAGCGAGGCCTGGTTGGCCTTGAAGAGACCGCCCACGAAGAAGGCGAGGCCTACGGAAGCCATCAGGAAGACGATGAGAAACACGTAGGCGACGGGGGAGCGGAAGTAGCCGAGGAACTCGCGTTTAAAGACGGGAGTGAGCTGGGACATGGGAGAAGGGGGATAAACGAAAAAGGTGGTTCAAAGACGGGTGGGGGCGGACGCGCTCAGCGGGCGTCCACATCGCCGCGCGTGAGGTCGCGGAAGATCTCGTCGAGGCGGGCGCCGGGTTTGCGGGCGCGGAAGGCGTCGGGCGTCTCGTCCACCACCACGCGGCCCTGCGAGAGGAGCACGATACGGGTGCAGATGGCGTCCACCTCCTCGAGGATGTGGGTGGAGAGGATGACCGCGCGCTCCTTGGCCATGGCGCGGATGAGGCCGCGCACCTCGTTTTTCTGGATGGGGTCGAGACCGTCGGTGGGTTCGTCGAGCACGAGGCAGGGCGGCTCGTGGAGGAGGGCCTGGGCGAAGCCGACGCGCTGCTTGTAGCCCTTGGAGAGCGTCTCGATGGGCTGGGTGCGCACGGCGTCGAGGTGGGTGCGGGCGATGGCGCGCTCGACGCGTTCCTTTTTCACTGCGGCGGCGCGGAAGCCCCGCACCTCGGCGATGAAGGAGAGGAACTCGGTGACGGTCATCTCGCCGTAGGCGGGGGCGCTCTCGGGCAGGTAGCCGAGGCGGGATTTTACCGCGACGGGATCCTGCGTGACGTCGATGCCATCGACCTTGGCGGTGCCGGCGTCGGGGCGGATGTAGCCGGTGATCATCTTCATCGTGGTGGATTTGCCGGCGCCGTTGGGGCCGAGGAAGCCCAGGATATCGCCCGGGCGGACGGTGAAACTCACGCCATCGACGGCGCGTTTGTTGCCGTAGGTTTTAACCAGACCTTTGACTTCGATCATAAGGGTAAGGGCTGCTGGAGGAAGCGGGATGGGAAATTCAGCCGGGAAAAAAGTTCCGCACTCGAAAAGTCGAAACCGGCAAAATTTCAATCTTCGGCCGCGCTCTCGCCGCACCGCGTCGCCGCGAAGCAAAACAATCGCAAAAAAAGTGCGTGCCCGTGCTTGGACACGTGGCACGTTTCGTGATGAGGTCACTTTTTCCGTCCGGCTCCTTTCTCACCACACCACCGTTCACCACGCATGCCTCCCGCTCCCAAATCCCGCAAAGCCTCGACCAAAACCACCACCGCCAAAGCCGCTTCCGGTGAAAATGCCGGCGTCTCGCCCTTGCATGCGGTGCAGGCGCCCGAAGGCGCGGCCGACAGCGCCAAGTTCAAGCAGGCCATCCTGCGCAACCTGACCTACACCCTCGCCCGCGACCAGGGCTCGGCGACCCTGCGCGATTGGTGGCTGGCGACCGCCGGCGCGGTGCGTGAGCAGATCCTGGCGCGCCTGATCGCCACCCAGGCGGTGCACAACAAGAACAACGTGCGCCGGCTCTACTACCTCTCGCTCGAATACCTGATGGGCCGCCTGACCGAGAATAACCTCCAAAACACCGGCCTGGTGGAGACGGCCCGCACCGCGCTCTCCGAGCTCGGCGTCAACCTCGACGAACTGCGCGAGGTCGAGGTGGACATGGGCCTGGGCAACGGCGGCCTCGGACGCCTGGCGGCCTGTTTCCTCGATTCGCTGGCCACGCTGGACTACCCGGCGATCGGCTACGGCATCCACTACGAATTCGGCCTCTTCAAGCAGGAGTTCGTGAACGGCCACCAGATCGAGCATCCCGACAACTGGATGATTTTCGGCACGCCGTGGGAAATCTGCCGCGCCGAATACACCCAGGAGGTGCATCTCTACGGCCGGGTGGAGAACGTCTTTGACGACCGCGGCGACTATCGCCCCCGCTGGGTGGACACGAAGAAGATCCTCGGCGTGCCCTACGACATTCCGATCGCCGGCTACGGCACCAAGACCGTCAACCTGCTCCGCCTCTGGGCCTCGCGCTCGACGGAGGAGTTCGACCTCAGCGCGTTCAACTCCGGCGGCTACGTCGAGGCGGTGCGCGAGAAGGCCATCGGCGAGACGGTGTCGAAGGTGCTTTACCCGAACGACAAGACGGAGAACGGCAAGGAGCTGCGCCTCATCCAGCAGTATTTCTTCGTGAGCTGCTCGCTGCGCGACCTCATCCGCCGCCATTTCCGCATCCCCGGCAACAGCTGGGACAACTTCTCCGAAAAGGTGGCGGTGCAGCTTAACGACACCCACCCGGCGATCGCGGTCGCCGAGCTCCAGCGCATCCTCGTGGACGAGCAGTCGCTCGCCTGGGAATCGGCCTGGGACGTGGTGAAAAAGACCTTCGGCTACACCAACCACACCCTCCTGCCCGAGGCCCTGGAAAAGTGGAGCGTGCCGCTCTTCACCCGCGTGCTGCCGCGCCATGCCCAGATCATTTTCGAGATCAACCGCCGCCTCATGCAGCGCGTCGAGGCGAAGTGGCCGGGCGACAACGACAAGAAGCGCATTTGCTCCCTCGTGGACGAGCACGGCGCGAAATCCTTCCGCATGGCCAACCTCTCGGTCGTCGGCTCCCACGCGGTCAACGGCGTGGCCGCGCTGCACACCCAGCTGCTGAAGAAGGATCTCTTCCCCGAGTTCGACGCGCTGTATCCCGGCAAATTCCAGAACAAGACCAACGGCATCACGCCCCGCCGCTGGCTGCTGGACTGCAACCCCGCGCTCTCCGCGCTGATCGCCGACACGCTCGGCCACGCCGCGTGGGCGCGTGATCTCGACCAGCTGCGCGGCCTCGAGCTCTTCGCCGGCAACGCCGACTTCCAGCAAAAGTTCATGGCGGTGAAACGCGCCAACAAGGAGGCGCTCGCCGCCGTCATCGCGGCCGAGTGCGGCATCGAGGTGTCGCCCGACGCGCTGTTCGACGTGCAGATCAAGCGCCTGCACGAATACAAGCGCCAGCACCTGAACCTGCTGCACATCCTCACGCTCTACCGCCGCCTGCTCCAGAACCCCGGCCTCGACATCGTGCCCCGCGTGTTCGTCTTCGCCGCCAAGGCCGCGCCCGGCTATGACCTCGCGAAGAACATCATCCGCGCGATCAACGTCATCGGCAAACGCATCAACGAGGACGCCCGCATCGGCGGCAAGTTGAAGGTCGCCTTCCTGCCCAACTACCGCGTCTCGCTCGCGGAGAAGATCATCCCCGCCGCCGACCTCTCGGAGCAGATCTCCACCGCCGGCAAGGAGGCGTCCGGCACGGGCAACATGAAGCTCGCCCTGAACGGCGCGCTGACCATCGGCACGCTCGACGGCGCCAACGTCGAGATCGGCGAAGAGGTGGGCGACGACAACATCTTCATCTTCGGCCTCACCGTGCCGGAGGTCGAGGCGCTCGACGCCAAGGGCTACTCGCCCTGGGATTTCTACCACCAGGACGAGGAGCTGCGCGCGGTCATCGACTGGCTGGGCAGCGACTACTTCACGCCCGGCGAACACCACGCCTTCGGCCAGCTGCACCACAGCCTCACCGGCGGCGGCGACCCCTACAAGTGCCTCGCCGACTACCGCAGCTATGTGCGCGCCCACGAGAAGGTGGACGCCGCCTATCGCGACAAGAAGCGCTGGGCCAAGATGGCCATCCTCAACACCGCGCGGGTGGGCAAGTTCTCCAGCGACCGCACCATCCACGAATACGCCAAGGACATCTGGTCCCTGCCTTCGGTCCGCGTCGGGTAAGTCCGGCGTCACGTCGCCTCCCCCGGTCGCCGCGCACGGCGGCCGGGGTGTTTCGCGTCTCCCTCGCCCCTGGCGCTTCTCCGCGCTTGTGCCGGCGGGGGCACGTCGGACGCCCCAATGTGGGCAAGAGCCGCCTTTTTAACCGGCTCACCCGCTCGCGCATTTCCATCGTGCACGATCAGCCCGGCGTGACCCGCGACGTCGTGTCGGCGGAGGTTGCCGACGGCGCCTACACGCTCATGGACACCGGCGGCCTGGGCCTCAAGGGCGGCGACTCGCCCATCGAGCTCACACGCGCCTCGGAGAAGCAGGTGGAGTTCGCCATCGATGCGGCCGATCTGATCCTCTTCGTGGTGGATGGTATCGAGGGCTTCACCGCGCTCGACGCCAAGATCGCCTCCTCGCTGCGCCGCGCGAAAAAGGACGTCATCCTCGTCATCAACAAGGCCGACTTCGGCGACGACAAACTCGACCTCGGCGAGGCCTACCGCCTCGGCCTCGGCGAGCCCATCCGCTTCTCGGCCGAGCACGGCCGCGGCGAGGCCGATCTGCGCAACGCCATCCTGGAAAAACTCGGCCCCGCGCCCGAGGTCGCCCCGCCAGCGCCCCGCGTCACGGTGGACGAGGAAGGCCGCCCGCTCATGCCCGGCGCGCGTAATCCCGACGAGCCCCTCTGCGTGTGCTTCATCGGCCGGCCCAACGTCGGCAAATCCTCCCTGAGCAACCGCCTGCTCGGCAGCGACCGCCTGCTGGTGAGCGACCTCGCCGGCACCACGCGCGACGCGGTGGAGATCCCGTTCACCTTCCTCGGGCGCAACGGCAAGGAGTATCCCTTCCGCCTCATCGACACCGCCGGCATCAAGGCGCAGACCAAGCTCGCCTCGCCGGTGGAGTATTTCTCCCGCCTCCGCTCGCTCGACGCCATCGGCAAGTGCGACGTCGTCTTCCTCGTGCTCGACGCGGTGGACGGCGTGACCGCGCAGGACAAGGCCATCGCCGGCGAGGCGATCAAGGAGCGCAAACCCATCATCGTGATCGTCAACAAGTGGGACGTGGTGAAGGACGCGTTTAAGCGCAAACTCGAGCCCGACTGCGCGCCCGAGGCCGGCCTGCACGACTACAAGACCGAGCGCGAATACCGCGTGAAGTATGAGCAGTCCCTGCGCAGCAGCCTCTTCTTCACCCCCGGCGCGCCCGTGCTCTTCGTCTCCGCGATGAGCGGCTACGAGGTGGACCGCATGCTCAACGCGGCGGTGCAGCTGAACCGCGCCCTGGACAAGAAGATCCCCACCGCGAAGCTCAACGCCCTGATCGGCGACCTCGCCGAGCGCGTGCCGGCGCCTGCCATCGGCGGCAAGCGCTTCCGCGTCTACTACGCGCTGCAGACGGGCGTGCGCCCCTTCCGCATCAAACTTTTCTGCAACCGCGAGGACAAGTTGTCCGAGCAGTATCGCCGCTACCTCGAGGCCGGCATGGTGAAGGAGTTCGGCCTCGACGGCTGCCCCGTGTATTTCGATCTCGTGGGCAAGCCCAAGCACACGCCGGGCACGGCCTACTCGGGCAAGGCGGCGCTGGAGGCCAAGCGTCGCGCCGAGATGGAGCGCCCCGCCCACGATCCCAAGTGGAAGGTGCGCGAGGAGCGCGAGGAGGCGGGGTTGGGCGAAGCTTTCGATTATGAAACACTCGAAGATTAAGATCAACGGGGCGGACGGCATCCGCCTCGAAACGGGCGCGCTCGCCCTCGAAGTCACCACGGGCGTGGGCCCGCGCATCACCTCCTTCCGCTCCAAGAAGGGCAAGGCCGGCAACCTCTTCCTCGAGATGTCCGCGGCCGACGAGCCCTCCTTCCCGACCGGCTTTCTCCTGCGCGGCGGCCACCGCCTCTGGCACGCGCCCGAGCACGGCGTGCGCACCTACCAGGCCGACAACGACGCCCTCGCGGTCAAGCCGGTGAAGAACGGCATCGCGCTGGCCCAGCCCACCGAGGCGGCCACCGGGATGCAAAAGGCGGTGAAGATCGAGATGCTCGGCGAGCGCACCGTGCGCGTGACCCACGCCCTGACCAACGAGGGCCTGTGGCCGGTGGAGACCGCCTGCTGGGCGCTGACCATGTTCCGCGCCGGCGGCTACGGCGTCGTGCCCCTGCTGCCCAAGGGCGACCACGCCAAGGGCGACTTCCTGCCCACCTACTCGGTCGTGCCCTGGAGCTACACCGACCTCTCGCTCGACGTCTGGGATCTGCACCGCGACTACTACGGCATCGACGTCGAGGCGGCCGACCGCCCGCACAAGCTGGGCCTGACCAACTATCCGGGCTGGTCCGCCTACTACTACGGCGGCACCACCTTTGTGAAATACGCCCCGGTGGTCCCGGGCGCGGTGTATCCGGATAATGGATGCGCCTTCGAGACCTTCACCAACGGCAAGATGTGCGAACTCGAGACGCTCAGCCCGCTGGTAAAGCTCGAGAGCGGCCAGTCGGTGCAGCACGTCGAGTATTGGACCCTCTTTGACGGACTGAAGGAGCCTGCGACCGACGGCGCGTTCGAGGCCCTCGCCGTCGAGGTGGCGAAGTGGATCAAGACGCTCAAGGCCTGAGAGGGCCGGCGGGGTCGAGGGCGGGGGGCACGGCGCACGGGTCGCTGGCGCTCCCCGCTACGGTTCGGAAGCCCACGGCGGGGGCGTCGGATTTTTTAAGCGAAGGCGCTAAGGGCCGAACCAAGTTCGCCAAGGCCAAGCTACCTCAGAGTGGCTTGGCCTTGGCGTTCCTTTGCGGTCTTTGCGTCAAAATCCCGGAGCGGGTCGCTGGCGCTCCCCGCTACGAACGGACGTGGAGTGCCTAGTGGCCGGCGGGGGCTCCGCCGGCGGCGGTCTCGGCGGCGAGGAGGGGCTCGAAGTTGGCCTTGTCGGTGGCCTTCATGTAGGCCTCGCGGGCGCTGATCTCGCCGGCGTCGAAACGGCGGCGGAGGGAGGTGTCCATCGAGATCATGCCCTCGGCCATCGAGCCTTCGATGATGTTGCGGATGGCGGCGATGTTGCCCGCGCGGATGGTGCCGCCCAGGGCCTCGTGCGGGAGGAGGATCTCGTGCACGGCGCAGCGGCCGCCGGCCTTCTTCTTGCAGAGGAGCTGGGAGACCACGCCGCGCAGACAGGAGCCGAGGGTGACGCGGATCTGGTTCTGCTCGTCGGCGGGGAAGGCGTCGATGATGCGGTCGATGGTCTTGGGCGCGTTGTTGGTGTGGAGGGTGGCGAAGACCAGCATGCCCATGGACGCGCAGCCGAGGGCGAGGCGGATGGTCTCGAGCTGGCGCATCTCGCCCACGAGGATGATGTCGGGGTCGGCGCGCATGGCGCCCTTGAGGGCGTGGGCGAAGGTCTCGGTGTGCTCCAGGACCTCGCGGTGCACGATCACGGACTTCTTGTTGGTGTGGACGAACTCGATGGGGTCCTCGACCGTGATGATGTGGCGGGTGTGGTTGACGTTGATGTAGTCCATCATGGCCGCGAGCGTAGTGGATTTACCACTACCGGTGGGGCCGGTGACGAGGACGAGGCCCTCGCGCAGTTCGCAGAGCCGCTTGAGCGCGACGGGCAGCTTAAGGTCGTCGAAGGAGATGATCTTGGCGGGAATCTGGCGGAAGACCGCGGCCATGCCCCAGGCGTTGCGGAGGAAATTCACGCGGAAGCGGGCCAGCCCCGGAATCTCGTAGGCGAAGTCGAGGTCGTGGTGCTTGACGTAGTGTTCCCAGCGGTGGGGGGCGCAGATCTCCTTGAGCAGCTCCTCCATGCGCTCGGGGGTGTTTTTGGGGAACTCGGTAAGATCGACCAGCGAGCCGGAGACGCGGGCGCGGGGGTAGATGCCGACCATCATGTGAAGGTCGGAGCCGTCTTTGGCTCGCATGGAGCGGAGCAGTTGATCGATGGCGGGCATTTTGGGAAAAAGCTAAAATTCTGAAATGGGGAGAGGCTGAAGTTGTGAGACCTGAAACCTGAGACCTGAAATTTGAGACCTGAGGACTGAGACCTGAGGCTGGAGGTTTGGCGGATTTAGTCGGTGACGGAGGCGCGGACGGCCTTGTTGAGGATGTTGGTGCGGGCGACCTCAGCGGTGATCTTGCCCTCGCGCCAGAGCTCGAGGATGGAGTTGTCCATCGAGATCATGCCCTCGCGCTTGCCGGTATCGAGGGCGCTGGGGATGCCCTGGGTCTTGCCGTCGCGGACCATGGAGGAGACGGCGAGGGTGTTGACGAGGATCTCGGCGGCGAGCACGACCCCGCCGTTTTTGCCGGGGAGGAGGCGCTGGCAGATGATGCCGCGAAGACTCTGCGCCACCATCGCGCGGATCTGCGACTGCTGGCCGGGCGGGAAGACGTCGAGGATGCGGTTCAGCGTGCTGGTGGAGTCGCTGGTGTGCATGGTGCCGATCACAAGGTGACCGGTCTCGGAGGCGCTGATCGCCATCTCGATGGTCTCGAGGTCGCGCAGCTCGCCGATGACGATGACGTCGGGGTCTTCGCGGAGGGCGGCCTTGAGCGCGGTGGCGAAGGTGTGGGTGTGGTGGCCGGCCTGGCGCTGCGTGACGATGCAGCCCTGGCTCTGATGGAGAAACTCGATGGGATCCTCGACCGTGATGATGTGGTCGTCGCGGGTGCGGTTGACCTGGTCGATGAGGGAATTGAGGGTGGTGGTCTTGCCCGCGCCCACCGGGCCGGTGACGAGGATGAGGCCGTTGTGGTAGCTGAGCAGGCGGTCGAGGACGGTGGTGTTTTTAAAACCCAGCTCGGACGGCGTGCGCACGTGCTCGGGGACGATGCGGTAGGTGCCCTTGAAACCCTCCTTGTGCTCCATCAGGTTCACGCGGATGCGGCGGCCGCCCTCCATGGCGAGGGCGTAGTCGTAGTCGCGCTTCTTGGTGAAGAGCTGCACCTCCTCGGGCGCGAGCAGGCAGAGGTTGAGCCGCTTGGCGTCGGAGGCGGAGAGGGGTTTGTCGTCGAGGAAGGACAGCGCGCGCATGTTGCGAATGTAGGGCGGCGCGCCGGCGGAGAGGTGAAGGTCGCTCGCGCCCAGACCCTGCACGGTGGCGAGCAGGCCGAGCATGAAGGCGCGGAGCTCGGATTCGGGCAGTCCGGCCACGACGGTGAAATCCACATGGCCGGCGGAGGCCGCGACCGGCGCGGGTTGGACATCCAGCCAGGCGGGGTCTTGGGCCGGGTGGGTTTTCACCGGCGGGGGCAACGCGAGCGCGGGCGGCTCGGCGTCGGAGGCGGCGAGGGTCTGCGCTTCCTCGACCAGGCGGGTGAGGAGGTCGACGTCGCGGCTGATCTCTTGGTCGAGCAGCGCCTGGCAAAACGCGAGCGCCTCGGCGCCGGTTTCCAGGGAGTAGGCGATCTCGGCGGCGCGCTTGGCGTCGAGCACGCCCTCTTGCGAGCAAAGGGAGGCTATCCAGGGGATTTCTTTGTGCATGGGGAACGGGTCCCCAGATCGAAACGCGGCTTTGGTAGGAGGAAAGCGCGAATGCGGGAATTTTGCGGGGAAGGCACCCGCGCGCGGCGGGCGTCAGCGGGCGGCGGGGATGGCGCGGCCCTCGCGGGAGAGGTAGGCGTCGAGCGGGGCGCCGGCGAGGGCGCGCAGGCCGCCGACCAGGGCGCGGGCGTTGAAGAGGGAGCCGGCTTCGTTGGTGTGGGTGCGGGCGTCGGCGAAGAAGGTCTCGACCTGGGCCTGGCCGGCGCGGTCGTAGCCGCGGCTGATGAGCTCGTTCAGGTCGATGTAGATCGCGCCGGTCTCGGCGGCGCAGGTCTCGATCCACTGGCGCCAGCCGTCCCAGCCGCGCACGAACTTACCCTTGTCGTCGAATTTCTTGTGAGGCACAGGCGAGCAGAGGATGACGTTGGCGCCCTTTTCGCGGGCGGTGCGGACGTAAGTTTTGAGATACCAGCCGAAGGAGTGGACGGTCTCGACCGTGCCATCGGGCTTGGCGACCTGCTCGGTCTCGTCGCCGATGCCTTTGACGGAGCCGCGGAATTTGCTGCGTGCGTCGGTGGGGCCGACGTCGTTGTGACCGAACTGGATCACGACCCAGTCGCCGGGGCGGACCTCGTCGACGAGCCGTTGCCAGCGTCCCTCGGTGTAGAACGTGCGCGAGCTGCGGCCGCCGATGGCGTGGTTGACCACGTTGAGTTTGGCGGGATCGAAAAAGCGCGCGAGATCCTGGCCCCAGCCGCGCATGGGCGCGTTGCTTTTGACGGTGGAGTCGCCGGCGATCCAGAGGGTGGGGACGGCGCCGGAGGCGGGTTTCTCGAGCGCGACGCCGGTATCGCTGACCACGGGGCGATCATCCTCGGGGACGGCGCGGGCGGAGCCGGCGGCGACGCAGGCGAGCAGACCGGCCCAGGCCAGCGCGCACGAAAGGAACGAACGGAAAAGCGGATGGCGGGGGATAGTCATGGCGAGGGGAATCACGGGGTGAAGGCGGGCACCTCGCGACCGGCGGCGGACAGGTAGGGGGCGAGGGGATTGGCGGCGCCGAGGCCGTTGAGGCCGGAGACGACGGCGCGGGCGTTGAAGGCCGCGCCGACCGGCGAGGTGTGGGTGCCGCGATCGGCGAAGTGGGTGTCCACCTCGGCGGTCCCGAGCGCCTCGTAGCCGCGCGCGATGATCTCGTTGAGATCGATGAAGGCGGCCCCGCCCTGCGTGGCGGCCTCGCGGGCCCAGGTGGCAAAGCCGCCCGCGCCCCGGTTGACCTTGCCCTCGGGCGTCCAGCTCTTGCGCGGGATGGGCGAGCAGACGATGGAGACGGCGCCCTTTTCGCGGGCGGTGGCGATGTAGTGGCGAATATACCAACCGTAGCTGCGCACGGTCTCGGGTTTGCCGGTGAGGATGTTGATCACGTCGACGGTGTCGTCGCTGTTGTTGCGCAGGGTGCCGCGGGCGCGGGTGGAGGCGGTGACGGGCGGATCCTCGTTGATCGGGCTGGCGTCGTTGTGGCCGAACTGCATCAGCACCACGTCGCCCGGCCGGATCTCGCCCAGGATGCCATCCCAGCGGCCCTCGGTGATGAAGGTGCGGGAGCTGCGGCCTCCGATGGCGCGGTTGACGACGTTGATTTTGGCGCGATCGAAATACGGCGCGATCTCGTCGCCCCAGCCCCGCTGGCCGGGGGTGCCGACCTTGACGGTGGAATCGCCGATGATCCAGAGCGTGGGCAACTCGGCGACGGCGCGCTGTTGCAGGCCGGCGCGGGCGGCGTCCTCGACCGGCCGGTCATCGGCGGCGGGCCCGGAGTAGGCGGCAAACGCGGCGAAAGCGGTGCAGAGGCCGGCGATGCCTAACCAAGAAAACACGGAAAGGCGGCGAAGCGGGAAGGGCAGATGCATGGGGGGATGTTTAAAACCTAGGACAAGGGCCGGGGGTAAAGGAGTCGCGTGGGCTCAAACAGTAAGATGGTGAGGTTTTCGGGTTTATTCTGACAGTCACGCGCAGGGTGCGTTGCGCGGGGCGCGGCCGGCGCCCAGGGAGACGGGATGCATTTATCCCTTCTGGTGCAGACGGTGGTGCGGCGGTCGGCCCTTCTCATCGCGCTCGGAGCCATGGCCTGTCTGTCGCTCACGGCCGAGGTGAGATTGGCCAGTCCGTTCACGGATCATCTCGTGCTGCAACGCGAGCTCCCGGTGCCGGTGTGGGGCGAGGCGGCACCGGGGGAGCGCGTGCGGGTGGCGTTCGCGGGCCAGACGCGCGAGACGGTGGCGGACGAGGCGGGGCGGTGGCGGGTGGAGCTGGCGGCGATGGCGACCTCGGATGAGACCTCGGATGAAGGGCGCATCCTGGAGGTAAGCGGCACGGCGACGGCGGAGCCGCTGCGGCTCGCGGATGTGCTGGTGGGCGAGGTGTGGCTGGCCTCAGGGCAGAGCAACATGGACTTCACGGTGGCGCGCACGGAGAAATATACGTTCGCGGGCGTGGCGAACGAGGCGGAGGAAGTGGCGTCGGCGACTTATCCGCGGATCCGCATGTTCAAGGGAGAGTGGCAAAAAGCAGCCGAGCCTTGCGAACGGGTGGGCGGACGCTGGCTGGTGTGCACGCCGGAGAATGTGCGGGAGTTTTCGGCGGTGGG
>JALOTV010000142.1 GCA_025457685.1 Opitutaceae bacterium | reverse complement strand
CGTCTCGCACCGCTGGCCCGAGATCGCCCGCACCTACGCCGAGGTGAACACCCTCTTCGGCGACATCGTGAAGGTCACCCCGTCCTCCAAGGTCGTGGGCGACATGGCGCTTTTCCTCTTCTCGCGCGGCATCAAGCCCGCCGACGTGGTCAACCTTCCCCCGGGCGAGACGCCTTTCCCCGAAAGCGTCATCGACATGCTCACCGGCGGCCTAGGCTGGCCCGAGGGCGGCTGGCCGGAGAAGGTCTCCCGCGCCGTGCTCGGCGAGAAACGCCACGCCGAGGCGACCGCCGCCTACAAGGCCACGCTCAAGAAATCCAAGTCCGCGCCCACCCGCGCCTCCGCCGCCACCGGCGCCGCAGAGTTGACCAAGCTGGCCGATAAACTCCGCCACGAGCCGAGCGAAAACGACCTCTACTCCTACCTGATGTATCCGCAGGTCTTCGCCGACTTCGCCAAGCAGCGCACCGCCTTCGGCGATGTCAGCGTGCTGCCGAGCGCGGCGTTTTTCTACGGACTCCAGCCGGGCGAGGAGATCACGGTCGATATCGAGGAGGGCAAGACCCTCATCATCCGCCTGGTGGGCATCGGCGCGCCCGACAAGGACGGCCGCCGCCACGTCGCCTACGAGCTCAACGGCATCGCCCGCGATGTGTTGATCACCGACAAGAGCGTCGCCCCCAAGACCAAGGCCCGCCCCAAGGCCGACCTCGCCGACGCCTGCCAGGTCGCCGCCCCCATCCCCGGCCTCATCGCCGCCCTCTCCACCTCCGTCGGGGCCAAAGTCGCCAAGGGCGACAAGCTCCTCATGATGGAGGCCATGAAGATGCAGACCACCGTTTACGCCCCCTGCGACGGCGTGGTCGGCGAACTGCACGTCACCTTGGGCGAGACGGTCGAGAGCAAGGACTTGCTCGTCCGCGTCCGCCCGAACGCCGCCGCCTGATCCGCGTCGATGCGGGGCCGGTCAAACCACCGGCCCCGCCCCGCTGATTCGCCATTGCCCCCGACTGCCGCCTCGCTTCACGTTCTCCCCTTTCACCCATGATTTCCTGGATTCAGCGCACCTTCCAACAGCACTTTAAGTGGCTCTTCCTGGCCCTTCTGGTCGTTGTCATCATCTCCTTCGTCTTCGTCACCAACACGTCCAGCGGTCTGGGCCAGGCCGGCGAGCGCCGTCTGCCGCCCCGCCCTTTCTTCGGCATCGACCTCTCTCAGGCCGAGGATAGCCGCCAGCTCGGCCAGGACGCCCAGCTGAGCATTTTCCTGCGCTTCGCCCCTCAGCGCGAAGTGCCCCAGGCTCAGGTCAGCCAATACGCGCTCAACCGCCACGCCTCCCTGGCCCTCGCCGCCCAGCTCGGCCTCCCCGAGCCCACCGAGGAGCAGCTGATCGCCCACATCCGCACCCTCGCCGCCTTCGCCAATCCCGCCACCGGCCAGTTTGATCCCAAGCGCTACGCCGAGTTCACCGACGGTCTCCGCACCAACCCGCAGATGAGCGAGGCCGACGTTTCCCGCGTCATCGCGGAGGATGCCCGCATCGTCGCCTACGAGGCGCTCCTCGCCGGCCCCGGCTACGTCACCCCCGCCGATGTCGCCGAGCTCATCGCCCAGCGCGACACCACTTGGAGCCTCGCCATCGCCTCGATCGACGGCACCGCCTTCGCGCCCGCCGTCGATACCTCCGACGCCGCGCTGCAAACCTGGTTCGACGCCAACGCCCGCCGCTACGAGATCGCCAGCCGCGTATCCGTCGCCGCCGTCGAGATCGCCTCCGCGCCTCTAGCGGCCGGAGTCACCCTGAGCGATGCCGCCATCCGCGCCGCCTACGACGCCAACCCCGCCGCCTACCCCGCGCCCGACGCGCTCAAGGATGCCGACTCCGACGCCAAGTTCGCCGCCGTTCGCTCCGCCGTGGAGGCCGCACTGCGCAAGGAACGAGCCAATGATGCCGCCCTCGCCGCCGCCTCCGACCTCGCGGTCGAGCTTTTGGAAAAATCCATCAAGCCCGGTGACGTCGCCGCCTTCCTTGCCGGCAAGCCGTCCGTCACCCTCACCGAGCTTGGCGCGGTGGGCGCCGGAGCCATTCCCGCCGCCCTCGGTGGTGCCGCCGCCTCCTCCGCCATCCTGGCCGAGACCGAGCGCCTCGCCGCCGACCGTCCCTACTCCAATCCCGTCGTCACCCCCGCCGGCGCGGCCTTGCTCGTCTGGCGCGAAACCATTCCGGCCCACGTGCCCAGCCTCGCCGAAGTCCGCGCCCAGGCCCTCGCCGATTACCAGACGGCCGAGAAGCGCCGCCTCTTCAACGAGGCCGGCCGCACCCTCCAGGCCACCGTCGCCTCCGCCCTCGCCGCCCCGGGTGCCGCCAAGCCCTTCGCCGACCTCGTCACCGCGTCCGCCCCCGCCGGCATCAAGGTCGAGCTCAAGACGCCCAAGCCCTTCTCGCTCTCCGGTCAGTTCCCCGAAGACATGGACTACACCGCCCTCCAGGCCCTCCAGACCCTCGCCAAGGGTAAGGTGAGCGACTTCCTGCCCGCCGGTGAAAACCGCGGCGTGCTCGTCTATGCGATCGATCAACAGATCCCCACCATCGATCGCGCCTCGCCCGCCTACACCGAACTCCGCTCGCAGCTCGCGACCAACCTCTCGCGCTCCAACGCCCAGGCCATCATCACCGCGCTGGTCGAGGCCGAGCTCGCCAAGACTGCTCCCGCCGTGGAGTAAATCTCGACGCCCCACGCGTCCCGTCTCCCCGCCCCGGCCCGCTCCGCGAGCCGGGGTTTTTGTTGCCATCCGCCGCGCCCGCTCCGCCGCTTTACCCATGTTTGCGCTTAAAAAAATCCTTGGCCACCTGCTCCTTCCGAGGCTGGTGCCTGCTCGTGCTGGGCTGGGCCGTCCTCGCCACCGCCTCCAATCGGGGCGTCGCGCTCGCGCTCACCGCCTCGCTGGAAAAAACTTACCCTCCCGCGCCCGCTCTGGCCGCACCGCTCGAGCCCGCGGCGGACACACCGGTGGAGTCCGCCGACATCGCGCCACCACCACCCGATCTGGGCGCCACCGTCCTGCGCGAGGCGGCCTTCGTCGCCGTTCTGGGCAGCGGCCATGGCGACGCCCCCGGCCTCTCCGCCGGCCAGCGCCGCGCGCGCCCTGCCCGACGCCTGGCTGGTGGTTTGCGGCCCGCGCATCGCGGGTCAGCGGGAAGGCGCACGAGCGCCGTCCCACGCCCGCGTGCTCGCCGACGCCGCCGTCGAGCTGGGTTTCCCGCGCGAGCGTATCGTGGAAGTGGATACGCCGCGCGACACGGCGGAGGAGGTCGCCGCCCTCGCCCTGCTGGCCGGCGCGGACCGCGTGGCCCTGGTCACCTCGGCATGGCATCTGCCGCGCGCTATGCGCCTGGCCGAAGGCGCCGGACTCAACGCCCTGCCCTGCCCGGCCGACTACCTGGGCGGCCGGGACGCCGCGGTGCAGCCCATCGCCTACGCCACTTGGGACGCCGAGTCGCTCGCCTACACCACCCGCGCGTGGCGCGAATACCTCGGCATGGCTTGGGCGCGCCTCGTCGCCTGGTGGCACGGCTGATAGAACTTCGCGCGCCGAGCGGCTCCGACGACGCGCAAGGCGCCACCGACTGACGGCCTCAACGGTAGTCCGGCAGGTGATCCTTCTCGGCCGCGAAAAGTTCCAGCGTCATGGCCCGGATCTGCGCCGGTGTGCACACGGCGGCGCTGAGCGGATCAAGCATCAAGGCATGGATGGCGGCCTCCTTGCTGCGCTCGATCGCAGCTTGGGCGCCCAGGTCGAACATCGCCAAATTACTTGCGCACAAACCGGCCATCTGGCGCGGCAGGGCGCCATAACGCGTGGGGTGCACGCCATTGCCGTCGATCAGGCAGGCGACCTCCACGCAGGCGTCGGCGGGCAGGTTGGTGATGAGCTGGCCGGAACCGCCATGGTTGTTCATCACGTTGCCATGGATGCGGAAAGGACTGTCCTTCTCGCGCGCCTCGATGATCCACGAGGCGTATTCCCACGAACGCGCCCACTCAATGGGCTCCTCGCCCTTCACCATGGCGGCGCGCAGGCGGTCGGCGTTGTCCCGCCAGTGCGGCCAGTTGGTGGCGTAGAACCGGGAGCCGCCATCGTAGCCCATGCGGAGAAGGGCGCGGCCAGCCTCGCTCTTGCGGTAGTAGGGCAGGTATTCCGACAGGTGGCCGGAGCTCTCGGTGATAAAGGCGCCAAAGTTTAGGCACATGTCCTTCCGCACCAGATCGGTCTGCTTGTAGGCGACGTCCTGCTTGGCGTTCCAGTTTTTGAACTCGCCGGCGTCCCAACGCGCCAGCCCGGCAGCGTGCTCGCGCGCCGCCTCGGCGAGGTCGGCCGCGAACTGTTTGCGCAGGCGCGAGGCGTAGAGATCGACGCCCTTGTGCTCGAGGGTGGTGAACCAGGCCAGGTGGTTGATGCCGGCGCATTCCCAGTCCATCTCCTCGTAGGGCACACCGGCATACTTGGCCAGCAGGTGGCTGGTCCCCTGCACGCTATGGCAAAGGCCGACCACGGACATGGAGGAGGTCCGGCCAGCCGCGGTGCACAGCATCGCCATCGGATTGGTGTAGTTGAGCACGAGGGCCTGCGGACACAGACGCTCGCAGTCCCGCAGCACGGCAAGAAACACCGGGATGGTGCGCAGGGCCTTGAACAAGCCGCCCGGTCCGATGGTGTCACCGATGCACTGGTCGATGCCGTATTTGAGCGGGATGTCGTTATCGTGTTTCACGCACTCCAGACCGCTCACCTCGATGCAATTCACCACGTAGTCGGTGCCCTTGAGCACCTGCAAGCGATCCGGCGAAGCCACGACTTTCCAGCGCTTCTCCAAGCCAAGCTTGGCCACGAGTTTCACGATCAGCTTCTGCATCATGCGCAGGCGGACGAGGTCGATATCCACCAGCGCAATCACGCCGCCCTGGTTGCCGGGGATGCGAATCACGTCGTTGACGAGCCGGGGCGTGAAACCCGAGCCCGCGCCCAGCATGGTGATCTTGATCGGGCGCTGCACCACGCCCGGCAGCCCCTGAGCCGCCGCGTCTTGGGTATGCGCGGCGTGACCGGCGAGTTTACGAGCGGACTTTTTAGGAGAGGCTACGGAAGGCATGGTTCGAGGGAGTTTTGCTTGTGTTCGCGACCAGCAGGGTCAGCCCGTGGGTTCGCGCCAAAGCGCGAAAGTTTGATTTTAGATAAACATTATGTGATTCCACGACTCCATGACCGATCCCCTGCCCGATCCGTTTTCGTCCGTGCTTGGCATCGGCGAGGAGCTGCGCACCGGGACCGACTATTTCTGGGACAATCACCGGCGCGGCTCGGGCGAGGAGGCGGTGATCCAACTCACCTTGGCCGGTGCGGGATTCTTGGAGGACGCGCGGGGACGAAGTTTTGCGCCCGCCGGCACGGCCATGTTGTTCAGTCACGACGAGGATTCGCGCTACGGCTACCCGCCGGAGGCGACCGCCTCGTATCGGCTGCGCTACCTCGTCTTCAAGGTCGCCGGCCTGCGGGCCTGGTTCGATCGCTTGCGCGCCGAGTTTGGGGCCGTGGTGCTCATGGCGCCGGCGGGCGAGGCGGCCGACATTTTTGCCGACTTGGTCCGACGCTACAAAAAACGCCAATTCCGCGACCGGGTGCAGGAGACGGAATTGTTGCACCGCCTGCTGGTCGCGCTTTACCGCGAACAGGTCGCCGCCACCCAGACGCGCGATCCGGTGGATTATGGCAGTCATCACTTGCGCGACAATTTTCGATCCCCGCTCAACTTGAAGGAGGTCGCCGCGCTCTGCGGCGTGAGTCGCGAACACTTCATCCGGGCTTTTCGCCGACGCCACGGCGAGCCACCCGGCGCCCTGCTGCGTCGCCTGCGCCTAGAGCATGCCCACCGCATGCTCCGCGCCACCCAGTTGCCCGTGCAGGAAGTCGCGCTGGCGAGCGGCTTCGCCGACGCCAACACCTTTTGCCGCGCCTATCGGCTGAAATTCGGCGTGTCTCCCGGCGCTGCGCGTAAACAGGGACGATTCACCTCCCCGACTGTCGGGCCCGACCGTGATGACGCCAAAAAAACTCCCCGACCCGCGCGAGGCGAGTCGGGGAGCGGACGCCGGCCCCTGTGAGCGGGGCGGCGCGACGGATGCTCACTGCTTAGACGGCGGCTTCGCCGCGCTCGTCGGTGCGGATGCGCACCACGTCGAGCACGTTCTGGACGAAGATCTTGCCGTCGCCGATCTTGCCGGTCTTGGCGGCGGCGGTAATCACGTCCACGGCCTTGGCGGCGAGGTCGTCACCCACGACGATCTCCAGCTTGGTCTTGGGCAGGAAATCCACCGTGTATTCGGAACCGCGGTAGATTTCGGTGTGCCCCTTTTGGCGGCCGAAGCCCTTGACCTCGGTGACGGTCATTCCCTCCACGCCGATACCGGCGAGGGCTTCCTTCACTTCTTCGAGTTTGAAGGGCTTGATGATGGCGATGATGAGTTTCATGGGAGGATAAATCGTGGGTTGGATGGATAAGACTCGGGGCGCGGTTTAGTCCGCATAACCCTCTTCGCCGTGTTCGTTGATGTCGAGCCCCTGGCGCTCGACTTCGGTGGAAGGACGCAGGCCAACCACGGCCTTGACGATGTAGGCGATGATCGCGGTGGCGACCACGCTCCACACAATCGTGACGATGACCGACTTGATCTGGGCGGCGAGCAGACCGTCCTTCAAGGGCTCCACCACGGAATTCACCGCCGGATCCGCGAAGACGCCGGTCAAGATGGCGCCCAAGGTGCCGCCGATGCCGTGGATGCCGAACGTGTCGAGCGCGTCGTCGAGCTTAAGCTTGGCCTTGAGGTAGGCGATGAAGACGAAGGGCACGATGCCGGCGATTATGCCCATGATCACGGCGGAGGTCGGGGTGACAAAACCGGCGGCGGGCGTGATCACGACGAGACCGGCCACGATGCCGGAGCAGAAACCGAGCACGGAGGGGTGGCCCTTGGTCACCCACTCGGCCATGCCCCAGACAAAACCGGCGGTGGCGGCAGCAAGCGTGGTGGTGGCGAAGGCGTTGGCGGCGAGCCCGTCGGCGCCGAGCGCGGAGCCGGCGTTGAAGCCATACCAACCGACCCACAGCATCGCGGTGCCGACCGAGCAGAGCACCATGGAGTGCGGGGTCATCTTTTCCTTACCGAAACCGATGCGGGGCCCGAGGATGAGACAGAGCACCAGCGCGGACCAACCCGAGGTCATGTGCACCACCGTGCCACCGGCGAAGTCGATGGCCTTGATCGCGGCGTCGGCATTGAGCGGACCGGCCATGAAGCCGTCGGTGGACCACACCATGTGGGCGAAGGGGAAATAGACCGCGAACATCCAGATGCCCACGAAGAGCAGGACGGCGGAGAACTTCATGCGCTCGGCGATGGCGCCGACGATGAGGGCCGGCGTGATGATGGCGAACGAGAGCTGGAACATGCACCACATCATGTCGCTGATCCAGTAGTAGCCCGCGCCGGTGGCATGGATATCCACGCCGGATAGCATGGCATTACCCAATCCACCCACGAAGGCGTTGCCGCCCGCGCCAAAGGAGAGACTGTAGCCGACCGCCCACCACAGGATGGAAACGAGGCCGGCGATGCCGAAACACTGCGCGAAGACGGAGAGGATGTTCTTCCGTCGCACCAGACCGCCATAGAACAACGCGAGACCGGGCAGGGTCATGAAAATAACCAGGGCGGTGCTGACCATCTGCCACGCGCTGTGACCGGGGCCGGGGCCGGAGATCTTGGACGCCACGCCTTCGGTGCGCGCGGTGTTGTTAACGTAGGCCTCGAGATCGGCGATGCGCTGCTCAAGCGTAGGCTCGGGCAGGGCCGCAGCAACCTCGCTCGCCACCTCGGCGACTGCCGCGGCAGGCGCTGCGGCCTCCTGCGCGTGAAGGGAAAAAGCGGACGCCGCCAGCGCGAGTCCACAGACCAATGTGTTGATAAGAGTTTTCATGGACAGCCCCCAAACAGCAAGCAGCGCGCCATGAAGAGCATTCATTATAAAATACCTTCATGCGATTTATATCCCGATTAAAAGCATGATTTTGAGCCAAGTTATTCAAACCGGATCCCCTCTCGGCGCGCTGGTTGATTCTATTCAAAGTCGTCGATGGACACAAAAAAGCCGCCCCCTTGAAAAGGGGCGGCTTGGTGAACTGATGGAGTCCGCGCCGAGGGGCGGATCAGATGGCGGCGTCGCCGCGCTCGTCGGTGCGGATGCGGATGGCATCCTCGAGGGCGACCACGAAGACCTTGCCGTCACCGATCTTGCCGGTCTTGGCGGCCTTCACGATGGCGTCGACGGTCTTGGCGACCACGTCGTCGGCGACGACGACCTCGAGCTTAACCTTGGGGAGGAAGTCGACGGTGTATTCGGAGCCACGATAAATTTCGGTGTGACCCTTCTGGCGGCCGAAGCCCTTGACCTCGGTGACGGTCATACCCTCGACGCCGATTTCGGAGAGAGCCTCCTTAACCTCCTCGAGTTTGAAAGGCTTGATGATGGCGATGATGAGTTTCATGCGTGTGATTTATAAGATGTGGACGTTGGTGTAGGTTTTTCACCGGTGCGGCGCAAGGTTTGTCGCCGTGCGCCGCTTGGCGAAGGGTGGTCCTTATTTGTGGGTCGAGGCGGTGAAGTCGGGATACGCTTCGTTGCCGTGCTCGCCGATATCGAGACCTTCGATTTCCTCTTCCTTGCTGACGCGCAGGCCCATGGTGAGCTTGATCACGTAGAAGAGAGCGAAGGCGAACACGAAGGCGAACAGACCGACGGACACGACGCCCTTGATCTGGGAAACCAGCTGGGCGCCGCCGGCGAGCGAGCCGAATATGCCCACCGCGAGCGTGCCCCAGATGCCGCAGACGCCGTGCACCGAGATGGCGCCGACCGGGTCGTCGATCTTGAGCTTGTCGAAGAAGAGCACCGCGAAGACTACGATGGAGCCGGCGATGGCACCGATCACGACCGCGTTGAAGGGGGACATCTGGTCGGCACCGGCGGTGATGCCAACGAGACCGGCAAGGATGCCGTTGAGGGTCATGGAAAGATCGGGCTTCTTGATCACGATCCAGGACACGAGCGCGGCGACGAGACCGCCGGCTGCGGCAGCCAGGCTAGTGGTGACGAGCACGAGGGAGGTCAGGGCCGGGTTGGCGGAAAGCACCGAGCCACCGTTGAAGCCGAACCAGCCGAGCCAGAGGAGGAACACGCCAATGGTGGCGAGGGGCATGGAGTGACCGAGCATCGGGAACATCTTGCCATCCTTGTATTTGCCTAGACGGGGACCGAGCACGATCACGCCGGCGAGGGCGCCAACGCCACCGACCAAGTGCACGAGGGTGGAACCGGCGAAGTCATAGAAGGGAGTCTCGAGGTTGTTCAGCCAGCCATTGCCCCACTTCCACATGCCCGTGATGGGATAGCAGACCGAGACGAAGATCACGGAGAACACGAGGAAGGAGCTGAGCTTGATACGCTCGGCGACCGCGCCGGAGACGATGGTCGCTGCGGTGGCGGCGAACATGCCCTGGAACAGGAAGTCGGTCCAGTAGGTGTAACCGGCGTTGTAGACGGAGGTGAGCCCGCTCACATCGTCGGCGAACCCGAGGCCGAAGCCGGCAAAGCCGAACCAGCCGCCGGCGTAGTCGGCGCCCGGATACATCAGGTTAAAACCCACCAGCGCGTAGGACAGCAGGCCGATGCACGGGATGATGGTGTTTTTGAAGAGGATGTTTACCGTGTTCTTCGAGCGGGTCAGGCCGGTCTCCACCGTGGCGAAGCCAAGGTGCATGATGAACACCAGACCGGTGGCCAACATCATCCAAAGGTTGTTCGCCGTGAAAAGCGCGTATCCGGGCGACTCCTGGAAGGCGGCAAGGTCGGCGAATGCGGGGGCCTCGGCGGCAGCCTCGGCGACAGTTGCAGCTGCGGCCGCGGCCGCTTCTGCGGCGGGAGCAGCGTCTTGACCATATGAGGGAAGCGCGAGCGCAAGCATCGCGAGGACTCCGGTCAGTTTCAGCAGCCCGAGGGTGGGCTTGGACCATAGCTTCATAGCGTGTATATTTGTAGGTTGTTGATTTGGAACGGTCTTATCGTTTCCGATAAGTGAGTCGGCCCACAAAAAGCACGGCTTGTGCCAAGCCCGTAAAGATCACTGAACAATTTTCATATCAACCGAAGCCACTGGTGCGCTGACATATAAAAACCCGCCGGCGTGAGCTCGGCGGGTTTTCCCTGACGTTGCGGAGTTTTAAGCGCGCGAATCAGCTCGTCGTCGAGGCGGAGCCGGCCTCGGGCGTCACCGGAGCCACCACCGCGATGTGCAATTCCTTGAGCTGCTTGTCCGTCACCGGCGTGGGCGACTGGGCCATGAGGTCCTGCCCCTTCTGGGTCTTGGGGAAGGCGATCACGTCGCGGATGCTCGTAGTGCCGCAGAGCAGGGCGCACATGCGGTCGAGGCCGAAGGCGATGCCGCCGTGCGGAGGCGCGCCGTATTTGAAGGCATTGAGCATGTAGCCGAAGCGGCTCTCGACCACGTCGGCCGGGATCTTGAGCACGTCCTTGAACACCATCTCCTGCACCGCCGGCTGGTGGATGCGGATCGAGCCGCCGCCGAGCTCCATGCCGTTCAGCACGAGATCGTAGTGCTGGCCGCGCACCTTGGGGGAACTCGACCACCCAGAGGAATTTCCAGTCGTCGGCGCGGATGGTGAGCTTGCCGCGCTTCACGAGGAGTTGCGCGGCCTCGAGGCGCACGCGGCCCAGGATCGCGCAGGCTTTTTCCCACGGCGCGGCGGCGAAGAACACCATGTCGCCGTCCTCGATGCCGAGCTGCGCGGTGAGCGCGGCCTTCTCGGCGTCGGAGAAAAATTTCACGATGGGCGACTTCCACTCGCCGCCCTCGCACTTGATGAAGGCGAGGCCCTTCGCGCCGAGCGATTTCGCGATGTCCTCGAGGGCCTTCAGCTCGCCCTGGGTCATGTCGGCGAGGCCCTTGGCGTTGATCGCCTTGATCACGCCGCCGCCAGCCACCGTGGCCTGAAACACCTTGAACGCGGAGGTCTTAAACGTCTCCGAAAGGTCGGTCAGCTCCATGCCGAAACGCATGTCGGGCTTGTCCACGCCGAAGCGGTTCATCGCCTCGTGGAACGGCATGCGCAGGAAGGGCGCGGGGATGTCCACGTTCAGGACCGTTTTCCACACCTTCTGCACCATGCCTTCGAAGATGCGATAAACGTCCTCGCGATCGATGAACGAGGCCTCGACGTCCACCTGGGTGAACTCCATCTGGCGGTCGGCGCGCAGGTCCTCGTCGCGGAAGCAACGCGCGATTTGGAAGTAACGCTCCACGCCCGCGACCATGAGGATCTGCTTGAACTGCTGGGGCGACTGCGAGAGCGCGTAGAATTGTCCGGCATGGATGCGCGAGGGCACGAGGTATTCGCGCGCGCCTTCGGGGGTGGATTTGAAGAGCGCGGGGGTCTCGACCTCGATGAACTCCTGCGAGTCGAAGTAGTCGCGGATGGCCTTGGTGGCCTTGTGGCGCACGTGGAGGTTGTGGCGCATCTTGGGGCGACGCAGGTCGAGGTAGCGGTAGGTGAGGCGGAGGTCTTCGTTGACCTTGTCGCCGCCCGCGTCGGTCAGGGGGAAGGGCGGGGTCTCGGAGATGTTGTGGATAACCAGCGCCGTGGCCGCGACCTCGATCGCGCCGGTGGGCAGGTTCTTGTTCACCGTGCCCTCGGGGCGGGCCACGACCACACCGGTCACGGCGATGACCGACTCAGGCTTCACCGTCGCGGCTTGACCGGCCAGCTCGGGGTGATCCTGCGGGTCGAACTTCACCTGGGTGACGCCCTTGCGGTCGCGCAGGTCGATGAAGAGGATGCCGCCGTGGTCGCGGATCGAATCCACCCAACCCACGAGGGAAACGGTGGCGCCGAGGTCGGCGGCGGTGAGCTGGGCGCAGTGGTGCGTGTTCGTCATGGCGAGGGAGTAAGTCGGGAAAATTAGCCGCCGAGCAAAGCGCGACGGCGCGCCCCGCGTCAACCGCGCCGTGACTCACCCCGCCCGCCCAGCTCCGCCCGCCTCCGCCGGAGCCTGGCTCATTTGTGGTCCCAGGGAAACGCCACCGTCACGCGCGGGGCCTTCCACACCTCGAAGACCTCGAACATCTTGCCGGGGTTTAAAATCCCTTTCGGATCGAGCGCCGCCTTCACCGCCCGCATCGCGGCGACCTCCGCCGCGCCATGCTGGATCCGCAAAAACGGCGTCTTCGCCAGGCCGATGCCGTGCTCGCCCGAGATCGCCCCGCCCAGCGCCACCACTTTTTTCATCAGCGCCAACACCGCCTTCTCCGCCGCGCGACACTCCTTCGGCACGGCTTTGTGATACATGATGTTCACGTGCAGGTTGCCATCGGCCAGATGACCGAAAGTCGGGATGGCGAGGCCCGACTTTACCCGCAGTTCCTCCAGCCACACGGCAAACTCTTCGTAGGCCGCGAGCGGCACCGTGATGTCCTCGTTGAGCTTCGCGTCGCCCATCTGGAACATCGCGCCGGAGCACTTGCGCCGCACCGCCCATAGCGCCTCGGCCTCGGCCCGATTTTTCGCCGCCCGATGCCCCGCCGCATGCGCTTCCGCCCACGCCAGCACCGCTTTTTTCGCGTCCGCCAATTCCGCCTCCGATCCCGCCAGCTCCAGCAGGATAACCGGCCGCCCGGGCTGACCGGGGAAAATCGTGGTCTGCATCGCCGACTCCGCGCAGGTCACCGAGGCGCGATCCAGAAACTCGCAGATCGCCGGCTGCACCCGCGCCGCGAAGAGCGCCCGCGCCGCCTTGAACGCCATCACCTCGTCCGCGAAACTCGTTAGCAGGGTCCACCGTGCCGCCGGCATGGGCACCAGCCGCAGCACCGCGTCCGTGACCACGCCGAGCATGCCTTCGCTGCCAATCCAGAGATCGCGCAGGTTAAATCCCGCCGCAAATTTCCGCGTCGCCGTGCCCCACTCCACAAACTCGCCCGTCGGCAGGTAACCCTTCAGCGCCACGACAAAATCCCGCGTCACGCCATACTTGCCGCCGTGCATGCCGCCGGCGTTGCACGCGATGTTGCCGCCTATGGTGCAATACGCCTTCGACGACGGATCGGGCGGGTAAAACCACCCCGCCGCCGCCGCCGCGTCCTGGACCGCACCAACATTCGCGCCCGCCTGCACGTGCGCGAGGCCCGCCTCGGTATCGAGCCGGATCGCGTTGAGCCCCATCAGATCCAGCACCCACCCGCCCTGGATGGGCGTCGCCGAGCCCATCAGCGTCGTGCCCCGCCCGCGAGGGGTCACGGGCACGCCATGCTCGTTGGCCAGCTTCAGCAGCATGCCGATCTGCTCACGCTTGGTCGGCCTGATCACCGCCGCCGGCCGCACCGCGATGCGGCTGGAATCATACGACGCCGCCTCGAGCGCGGCCTCGTCGGTCAAAACCACTTTCGCACCGAGCTTGCGCAGCAACAACCGGGTGGCGTCGGCCACATCGGGCGCGACCTTAGAAACGGGAGCGTTCTTGGGCATAAATCATCGAAAGTCTGCCAAGGCGACTTACGAGGCAAGTGCGCGCAGCCGGCGAGGCCCGCACCGTCTGTGCCAATCATTTCACAACAGACGCGTAGTCGGTTCAGCCATGTCGCGGCTAGTCTGCGGGCCTCACCCACTCACCACATGGGTCACCATCCAAACGCTACCATCCCCTGCCTCGAACAAGGTTTCCGCTGGTATGGCCCCGGCGACCCCGTGCCGCTGGCCCACATACGCCAGACCGGCGCGACCTCGGTCTTCACCGCGTTGCACCAGATCCCTTACGGCGAGGTCTGGCCGCGCGAGGCCATCCACGCCCGTCTGGCCAAACTGCGCGCCGCTGGCCTGCGCTGGTCCGCCGTCGAATCGGTGCCGGTCCACGAGGACATCAAAACCGGCTCCGGCGACGTCGCCCGGTGCCTAGACAATTACGCCCGCACCCTTCGCAACCTCGCCGCCGAAGGCGTGCACACGGTCGTGTATAACTTCATGCCGGTGCTCGACTGGGTGCGCACGGACATGCGCCACGTCCTGCCCGATGGCGCCGAATGCCTCCGCTTCGATCCCGCCAAATTCGCCGCCTTCGAAATCCACGCCTTGAAACGCCCAGATGCGGAGCGGGACTACACCCTCGGCCAGCTCGATGCCGCGGAGGCCTTCTGGCGCTCGCTAGACACCACAGCGCGAAACGAATTTATCGCCGGCCTCACCGACGTTTTCCCTGGCTGCAAACTGGGCCTCACCCTCGACGACATCCGCGCCATGCTCGCACGCTACGCCAACCTCGGAGATGCCGGCCTGCGCGCCAACCTGCGCCGCTTCCTCGAGCACGTTGTGCCCGTCGCCGAGGAGGTCGGCGTGCGCCTCGCCATCCACCCCGACGACCCGCCCTTCCCCATCCTCGGCCTTCCGCGCATTCTCAGCACCGCAGCCGATGTGGAAAAACTTTTCGCGACCGTGGACTCTCCCGCCAACGGCCTGTGTTTCTGCACCGGCTCGTTCAGCGTGCGCCCCGACAACGACCTCCCCGCCATGGCCCGCCGCTTCGGCTCGCGCATCCACGCCGCCCACTTGCGCAGCACCCAGCGTTTCGCGGACGGCTCTTTTCACGAAGCCGAACACCTCGGGGGTTCCGTCAACATGCCTGCGGTCGTCCGCGCCCTGCTCGACGAACAGGACCGCCGCCAAGCGACGGGACGCGCCGACTGGCAAATCCCGTTTCGCCCCGACCATGGGCACACCATGCTCGACGACCTCGCCAAACCGCCGCCACCCAACCCAGGTTACAGTTGCTTGGGACGCATGCGTGGCCTCGCCGAAATCCGGGGCCTGATGCTCGGCCTGCGTGCCGCCGAGACACTCACCCCCTTGGGCGGAACGGGGTTTAGCCGAGCCTGACACCAAACTCGCGTCCCAACCGGTTGACGACCGCCCGACGCGTTCGAATCGCGTGGGAGCGATGCGTCTGCAAACCTTCTCACAGCCTCTCCGCTGGCGTATCTCCGGAGGCGGGTTCAGCGTGCCCGTCCCGATCTACTCTCCCATGCCCGCCCCCCGCGTCCTCCTCACGACCACCTCCTTCCAAGACACCCCCGGCATTCATCACGACATGCTGGCCAAGGCCGGTTTTGAAATCGTCCGCGAGCGCGGCCCGCTCCCCGAGAGCCGCATGCTCGAGCTCGCCGGCCAGTTCGACGCCTACCTCTGCGGCGACGACGCCATGACCCGCGCCGTCATGCAAAGATCCCTTCCCCGCCTGAAGGTCATTTCCAAATACGGCATCGGCCTCGACAAGATCGACCTCGCCGCCGCCAAGGACCTCGGCCTGCCCGTCCTCTTCACCCCCGGCGTCAACCACACCACCGTCGCCGAGCACACCTTCGCCCTGCTCCTCGCCGTCGTGCGCAACCTCGTCGTCGAGGCCAACCACGTGGCCGCCGGCCGCTGGACCCGCATCACCGGCAACGAACTCTGCGGCAAAACCCTTCTCCTCGTCGGCCTCGGCCGCATCTCAAAGGAGGTCGCCATCCGCGCCCGCGCCTTCGGCCTGCGCGTCACCGTGTTCGCCAACTACTGGGAAGAAGACTTCGCCCGCTGGCACGGCCTCGAACGCGTCGAGGACCTCGACGCCGCGCTCGCCGACGCCGATTTCGTTTCCCTACACACCAAACTCACCGAAAAGACCAAGGGCCTGATCAACGCCCGCCGCCTCGCCCTCCTCAAACCCGGCGCCGTCATCGTCAACACCGGCCGCGGCGAGCTCCTCGAACTCGCCCCGCTCGTCGAAGCCATCAAAGCCGGCAAGATCCGCTACGGTGCCGACGTGCTCGACCAGGAGCCGCCGCCCGCCGACCACCCGCTGCTCGGCCTGCCCGGCACCGTGCTCACGCCCCACATCGGCAGCCGCACCCACGAGAGCGTGCAGCGCCAAGCCTCCTGCGCGGTCGAAAACCTCACCCGCTTCCTCGCCGGCAAAGAGCCCATCGCCCGCGCCGTCTGATTTTCCAGTCCCTAAAAAACACTCACCCCGTCCCACTCTCCCGCCATGCCCGAAACCTATCTTGTCGTCCCTGAGTCCTCCCACAACGCCCTCGTCGCCGCCGCGTATCAACACCGTGGATACCTCGCCGACGAGGCCGCCGAGGGCGCGCGCTTCTGCGCCGAGGCCTCCCGCCACGGCATCCGCACCCACAACGGCCTCAAGGCCCTCCATCTCGACCACCTGTTCGGCTCCGGCTCCAAGGGCTGCGTCCCCGGCGCGCAGATCGAGGAACGCCCCTCGCGCTTCCCCTCTGCCAAGATCTGGAACGCCAACAAAAAGCTCGGCCAAGCCACCGCCTACCGCGCCATCGACGAGGCCATCCGCCTCGCCGACATCTACGGCGTCGGCACCGTTTCGGTGGACAATGCCTTCCACTACCTCTGGGGCGCCGGCTACGTGATGGACGCCGCCCGCCGCGGCTACATCGCCTACACCAACTGCACCGCCGCCCTCGCCGAGGTCGTTCCGTTCGGCGGCAAGTTCCCCACCCTCGGCACCAACCCGCACTCGTGGGGATTCCCCACCACCGACGCCGTGGGCTTCCCGCTCGTGATCGACTGGGCGACCTCAGTGATCGCCATGGGCCGCGTGCAGCAGCTAAAGCGTGAGGGCAAACAACTCCCGCCCATGGCCGCCGTGGACAAAAACGGCCAGCCCACCACCAACCCCGACGACGTCGCCGCGTTGCTCCCCTTCGGTGCGCACAAAGGCTACGGCCTCTCGCTCCTCAATGAGGTCGTCGGCGCCTTCATCGGTGGCTCCCTCCCCACCATCCGCAACCGCTGGGACAAAGTCCCCGAGGGCGAAAAAGGCACCTGCGCCTTCTTCTTCCAGGTCATCCACCCCGAAGCCCTGAGCGGCGGCCTGTTTGCGAAAGGCCGCAACCAGACCGAAAATGTGAAGGCGGTCCTCGCCGACGTCCTCGGCCACGGCAACGATGGCGCGATCATCCCCGGCCAGATCGAGGCCAACTTCGCCAAAGCCACCGCCGCCGCCGGCGGCCTCCTCTTCACCAAAGCCGAAGTCGAAGCCTTCAACGAGGTCGCCCGCGAGTGCGGCCAGCCCGAGTGGAACGTCGCCGCGCTCAAGACCCACACGGTCTGAGCGAGCCCGCCACTCGCGGTTCAAAAAGCGACGAGCGCGCCCTCAGCCGAGGGATGTCTCGTCGCTCTGCGCCCCATCCAAGTAATCATCCGGAAACGCCTCTAGCGCGCTATCCAGCGCACCGCGCGTATGCCTCTAGCAAGAAACGCGCGCCTTAGCGACGTTCTCCTCCCGGACGAGACTGCGGGCGCGGCGGCACCACGCGCACCGGCACCGGCTCGCCCACCGCGCGCGCCGCGACTTCACGGATTTTGTCCTT
>JALOTV010000141.1 GCA_025457685.1 Opitutaceae bacterium | reverse complement strand
ACCCTTACCCATCAAGCTATTTTTTTAAACTTTTGGATAATCTACACAAAACCATTTTCAATAGTATCTTAAGCTTTGTTTTACCAAGGGTAATCTGGCCATCAGCCAGCAAACTCAACCTTTGAGGGCAACAAAACTGATGATCGACCCGAGTAATCGCATCGAGAGCACGAGACGTTCACACGTGATAGCCGGCGGGAACAACCGGCTACGGAGCCGAAACCACATACTTCGAGCAAGAACAGCCCAACCCTAGACGGCTCGCAATTTGCCCGAGGCGCGCTCGGACAGATACGCCGCGTAGGTTTGTTGAATGCCTTGGGCCAAAGACCGTTTTGCCGACCAGCCCAGCCCCCTTAGCAGACTGACATCCATTAATTTACGTGGTGTTCCATCTGGCTTGGTAGCGTCCCAGACAATTTGACCGGAATACCCCACCACAGAAGCCACCGTTTCGGTTAGTTCGCGTATCGTCACGTCCTGGCCCGTGCCGACGTTTATCCAGTCGGGCGGCGATTCGAGACTCAAAAGGTGAACGCATGCATCCGCCAAGTCGTCGACATGCAAAAACTCCCGCATTGGTTTGCCCGTGCCCCAGGCCACGACCTCGGGCGCATTGGCTAATTTCGCCTCATGAAAGCGTGAGATCAGCGCAGGGAGCACATGCGAATTGGATGGGTGGTAGTTGTCGCCAGGCCCGTAGAGGTTGGTAGGCATGGCGGAGTGGTAGAGCACCCCGTATTGTTTGCGGTAATACTGCGCGAGTTTTAGCCCTGCGATCTTGGCGATCGCGTAGGCCTCGTTTGTTGGCTCAAGCGCGCTCGTAAGCAGGCAATCCTCACGCATGGGCTGCGGAGCGTGCTTGGGATAAATGCAGGAACTGCCCAGAAAAAGCAGCCGCTTCACCCCCGCACGATAGGCTCCGTCAATCGTCGCAGTCGCGATCGCCAAGTTATCGAAAAGAAACTCGGCGGGATAGGTATTGTTGGCATGGATGCCGCCGACCTTGGCGGCCGCAACAATCACCACATCCGGCCTTTCCGCAGCATAAAAGTCCGCGCAGGCTTTTGCGTCCTTCAAATCGAGTTCATGTCTGGTGCGCAGCAGGAGGCTTACCCCCGCTTGACCGGACAGTCTACGCACCAGGGCGGCCCCTACCATGCCTTGGTGTCCGGCTATGTGAATTTTCATGGAGATTAGGTTTGGATTCGCTCGAGGGAAACGGCTTTCGGAATCCGCCTCGCGGCCAGCCAACCTGCTTCTGAGGTCACGCCGGGCTCGAGGCGGGAAACGAGAAAGTGAGACGGGTTACACCTTGGGCAAATTGGCGATCTGCGCCTCACGCTGCGCCAACTTCAGATCGTGCTCGGTCATGATGCGCACGAGCTCCTTGAATTTGACCTTGGGCTCCCAGCCCAGCTTCTTCCGCGCTTTGGTAGGATCGCCGATCAGGAGCTCGACCTCCGCAGGCCGCTCATAACGAGCATCATACTTCACATACTTCTCCCAATCGAGCCCTAGGATTTGGAACGTCTCCTGACAGAATTCTTTCACCGAATGCAGTTCATTGGTCGCCACGACATAATCGTCCGGCTGGTCCTGCTGCAGCATGAGCCACATCATTTCGACGTAATCCTTGGCATAGCCCCAGTCGCGCTTGGCTTCGATATTTCCTAGATAGAGAGCATCTTGCAGACCCATTTTTATGCGGGTAGCAGCCCGCGTGATCTTTCGCGTAACGAAGGTTTCGCCACGGCGTTCGCTCTCGTGGTTGAACAAGATGCCGTTGGACGCATGCAGGTTGTAGGACTCTCGGTAGTTCACCGTGAGCCAGTAAGCGTAGACCTTCGCGCATCCGTAGGGAGAACGTGGCCAGAAAGGCGTTTTCTCCGTTTGCGGAATTTCCTGCACCTTCCCGAACATCTCGGAAGACGAAGCCTGGTAATAACGCACTTTATTAACAAGACCGGCTTCACGAATCGCCTCCAAGATGCGCAAAGCCCCCAAGCCATCGACATCGCCGGTGTATTCAGGGATGTCGAAAGACACCCGCACGTGCGACTGCGCACCCAAGTTGTAGATCTCATCGGGCTTCAGATCGTAGAGCAGCTTAACCATCTGCACAGAGTCGGCCAAATCACCGTAGTGCAGAAATAGACGCGCTTTGTCGAAGTGCGGATCCTGGTAAATGTGGTCGATGCGAGAGGTGTTAAACGTGGAGGCGCGACGAACAATTCCGTGAACCTCGTAACCCTTCGCCAACAAAAGTTCGGCCAGATAAGAGCCGTCCTGCCCCGTGATACCCGTGATGAGTGCTTTTTTCATAGTCTTTGGAAAGTGCGGATAGATTGCGCTAATGACGCGAGACCGCACAAGCCTGCATTCTATTGTATTACATATCTATAATTGATCACAAAATAATGCGTATCCCTCGCAGTTTTAAACCTCCGCAATGCCGCAACTCTAAATTTCCTAATATTTTGATTATAAATTATTTAAAAAAGACTATCACGCCGCACAACTTACGATGACTTGCTGGGATGCGCTCCACCGCCCACATACTGACACATGCACATCGTTTTGCTGGCAGCCCAATCCTTGGATGGCCGGATAACACGCCAAACCGAAAGCGGGGACGCGTTCACCTCGGATTTGGACAAAGCCCACTTCAGCAGCGTCATGCAGGATTTCGATGCCTGCGTGATGGGTCGGGTAACCTACGAACAAAGTCGGCCTCGCATAAGGCCTGAACGCCGCCCCGACCTGAAGCGTGTGGTGTGGACTCGATCACCCGATACCTACGCCAGCGAAACGATACCGGGAGCGCTCGAATTCAGCTCAGACGATCCCGCCGAAATCACCGCACGACTGCGCGCCGAGGGCAGGCGACGATGCGCCATCCTGGGAGGCAGCCAGGTAAACACCGCTTGGCTGAACGCCCAACTGGTGGACGAGCTACACCTGACCTTGGAGTCCTCCGTGTTTGGCTCTGGCACGCCCTTGGCCCAGGGCTGCGAAGCGCGAAATCTGCGACTACTCGAGGCCTCGGCACTCGCACCCGGAGGCCCGCTTGTGTTGCGTTACTCGGTCATAAAATGAAATCGATGCGCTTAAAACGCTGGGCCCTGCATGTTGCGGGTTTCGCGATCACGGTCCTAGGGCTTTGCGCGCTGGGTGCATTGCTCGGCGCAATCGCGTTCCCCTTGGTCGGGGAATTGGGCGGAGCGCCTAAAACTCGCGATGAGCTCATCGTGCTCGGCACGCGCACAGGCGGCTTTTTCTTCATGGTGTGGGCGCCTGGCGCCGCGCTCGTCCGTGAATTCTGGCGAGCGGGCCGGCTCACTCGCTAAGTTGCGATTACGCCCGCCCCGCGAGACGCGCTTCATCCCATGCTCCTTCGCCCGATATCCCACAGGAAGGGCACCGGCCTGCGCCTCCTGCTCATCCTGCTTGGCGCGACGAGTTCAGGCGCCATCGAGGCGGCACCCGCTTGGTCGGCGGCGCTGCGTCAACCGAGCACCTGGTATCAAACGTCCGAAGCGAAAACACTCGCCCTGGCCGTGACTCGACACCAGCTGCCCTGTGGCGGGTGGGCGAAAAACATCGATCTATTCGGGCCGCCGCAAAGTCCGTCACGCACAGAGGGAACGTTCGATAACGAAGGCACTATTCAGCCACTGAGGTTTCTCGCCGCCGTGCTGGCGGGCGAAACGGCGTCCCCCGGTGAGACGGAGGAGACGCTTTTCGCAGCTTTCGATCGGGGCGTGCGCTTCGTCCTGGATGCACAATACCCGGGCGGAGGCTGGCCCCAATATTTCCCGCTGAGGGACGATTATTCCGCACTCATCACCTACAACGATCACGCCATGCTTCGCGTGCTCGAATTTTTGCGCGATATCACCCGATCCCCGCGCTTTGCTTTTGTTGACCCGAACCTGCGTGCCCGGGCCGAGACCGCACTTGGCAGAGGGGTGACCTGCGTCCTGCAGACTCAGGTTCGCCAAGGCGACACCCTCACCGCTTGGTGCGCACAACATGACCCCGTGAGCCTGGCACCCGCAGGAGCACGCAGCTTCGAACCCTCCTCGCTAAGCGGGGCCGAAAGCGTGGGCCTCATTCGCTTTTTGATGCAGATAGAGCAGCCCGATCCCGACGTGGTGGCCGCGGTAGAGGGTGCCATCGCGTGGTTGGACAAAGTCAAAATCACCGGCTGGCGGGTGGAATCCTTCACGGACGAGGCAGGTCTTGCGGACAGGCGTCTCGTTCCTGCCCCGAACGCTACGCCGCTGTGGGCGCGATTCTACACGTTGGACCAGCACCTGCCCCTTTACATGGGACGCGATGGCGTGCCCCACTCGGAATTCTCCGCCATAGAGCGAGAGCGCCGCGCAGGCTACGCGTATCACGGATCCTGGGCGGCCGAGCTGCTCGCGAAAGACTACCCGCGCTGGAAAGAAAAACATCTCGCCGCCCGGCCTTGTCTCTCAATCGGACCATAGCCCGAGTCACCGCCTACGCCGGCGGCGACTCGGTGGCACGAGCGCCTCATCACCCTTGCGCGACAGCGGCCAACAGACTCGCGAGCGCGCAGGCCTCAGGGTGAGAGCGGTTAAACGACATCACACGGGCGAGCGACTCACGCGCGGCGTTGTTTTCGCCGAGACCATAAGCCGCCAACGCCGCCAGCAGGTGATTCCCGGCATCGGAACGGGCCTGCAAGTCCTCCTCGAAAACCAGCAGATTCGGCAGCGACGTGGCGAAGTAGTCTATGCGCGCCTTTTCTCGCAAACGCGCCTCGGCATAGGCGCGCAGATCGCGGAAGAGCGTGGTCGCCTCCGCCTCCAGCCCCAACTCCCGCAGGGCGAGTCCGCGATAAAACGAGAGCGTGCTGTGCGCCGTCACCGCCATGTCGGCAAAATCTCCGCTCTCCTTGGCGCAGGCCTGAAACGCGGTCTTCGCCTCCACCTCTCGGCCCAAAGCGCGCAGGGCCCGTCCCACCCAATAATTCACGTCGGCCTTGGCCTGCAGCGGGTGGTAAGCCTCGCCAAGATTGCCGGCCGGCGGACACATCGCGCCTTGGAAATGATCGAGCGCGCACTCGAGTTTTCCAGCATCCAGGGCCGCGCGCCCGAGGGCCAACTTGGCCGCGGTGAACTGACGCAACACCGCCCCTTCCCCACCCTCCCACGGGTGAAACCGGCGCGAGGTCAACAAGTCCAGCGCATCCCCGGACCGACCGACCAGATTGAGCAGCGATACGAACGAGACCGTGCAATCGTCGCGTTCCAGCACCAGCTCACGCCGCGCCTCCAAGAACGCGAGACGCGCCGCGGGCTCGTCGTTTAATTTGGCGCAAAGCTGATCGTATTCGGAGACCAGCCGCGGGTCGGCCGGATCAGCCCGAAGCGCGGCGAGATAACACCGCCGCGCCCCGGCGCCATCCCGCCGCACATTCCAAAGCGCCAGCCCGAGATTGCGCTGCGCCTGCGCGTGGTTGGGCGACTCCGCAACGGCACGCTGCCAGGCTTGGATCGCGTCCTCGTGGCGACGACGGTCATACAGCAAATTGCCCAACGCATACGAAGCGACCGGGTCGCGCCCCGGTCTCCCGATGGCCCAATCGAGCACGCGCATTTCCGCGGGACGTGAGGGGAAAAACCGATCCGGACACGCCTCCCTGGCCTTCGCGAGCGCGGAATCGTCGCCGCGCAGCCAAGCCAGCACATAGGCCGTCATCGGACTGCGACCGGCGGGGTTGGGCACCGCCGCGCTCGGCGTGGGCGCCGCGTGATGCACCTCGAGCAACTCGATCGCCTCGTCACGCAAGCCCGCCTCCTCCAGATCGAAAACCAGATCGAGCACAGTCTGGGCATCGTTGCGCGATAACCGGAGAAACTCCTCCCAGTTTGCATGCAGGCGCGCCAACTCCGCGCGTGCGGCGTGGTCCAGCGGATCGATTCGCAAAACTTCGCCCACCACCCGCTCCGCCTCGGCCGCACGGCCTTGGCGTCGATGCAGCGCGGCCTGCAGGACGCGCGCTTGCTGCAGATCCGCGTTGGTGGCGAGCGCGTCGGCGAGGTGTTTGCCCGCCGCACTCCACCGCCCCAGCCGGCAATCGATGCAGGCCAGGCGATAATGCGCGGCCGCCCGCCATTCGTAATTCCAGGCCGCCTTGCTCAACAGCGCGTATGCACCGGCCGGATCTCCCTGAAAATCCCGCGTGAGCCCGAGGTAATAGTGCGCCTCACCGGTCACCGGATTGGGATGACGTCCGGTCAATCTCACCACCGCCCGCTCGAAATGCGACGCCGCCGCGCCGAGTTCGCCGGCAGCCAGACGCCGCCGCCCCATCGCGACATGACAGCGGCAATCACCGGGATCGCGACGCAGGGCTTCTGCCCAGTAAAGTTCGGGCGAACGCGTGGGGTGCCGATACTGCTCAAGGTGCTCGCCGATCAAAAACAACTCGTCGCTCGACGTGATCGTCTCGGGCGGCGCGGGCTCGGTGGCGGGCTGCCTGTCCCGCGACAACGTGGAGACGTCGACGGGCCGATAGGCGAGCAACTCCTCCCCAGCGGCGCCATACACGCATGCGTGCAGAGCCGCCTCGCTGTCGCCAGCCAGCCGGAGCTCCTGGTTCTTCCAGGCCTCGCCCGGGCGCAACGTGATCGCGGTGTCCAAAAGCGTGCGCCCCGATTCGGTCAGCACGAGACGCCCGCCCTCGAGCGGGCTGCTGACATTGAGCCCCACCTCGATGGCGCGATCAGCGCGCACCACCAGGCGCAGCGCGGCCCGCGTGTTGGCCGCCTGCACCGGTCCTATGCCCTGGATGGGCCACCAAAACTGGGAAAACGTTTTGGTCTCGTAGGGCAGCAGGTAACTGAAATCCGGCTGGTTGTCCGTATACACGCCGGCCATCAGTTCGATGTAGGGTCCGTTCGCGTCGGTGAGTTCCCTGTCCCACGCGTGTCCGAAGGCATGGTCGCCCCAGGTCCACTGTTTTTTCCCGGGCGCGACATGGCGATCCGCCACATGCACGAAACCGCCTCCCGTGGCGTGGTCGTAGCCGCCGAAGAAATCGAATTGCGTGCCGCAAACCATGTAGCTCGTCGGCACCGGGATGTTTTTATACCAGGTGAGATCGTTGGCTCCGGGCCGGGCCGCGTAGTCTATTCCGTAATACGGGTTGCGAGCCTCGGGAAAGGAGGAGACCGCGCGCACCGCATGATCCGCGACGTAGGTCACGTCCGGCGGGAAAAAAGACTGGTAGCGATCGTGCACGCGCGCGGCGACATTGGCCCACCAAAGGAAAGTCTGCGTGTAGGGCGTCCGGTTATAGAGCCGCCCGCGCAGCTCGATCACCGACGATCCCGGCCGCAGACGCAGACCGTGCATGCCCTTCATGCGGTTGAGCGGATCGTGCTCGCTCATCCAGACCGTGCGCGCCCCGTCGGACTCGTTCTCGATGAAAACATCCGCCGGCATAAACGTGCCCGGCCGGTGATGCTGCGGCCAATTGAACTCGACCCCGCCGGAAATCCACGGCCCCGCCAGCCCGACCAGCGCCGGCTTGATCACATCCTGGCGGTAGAAGAAATCGTAGTCCGCGTTGGTTTTGTCCTGCCCCAGCAGGATGCGTCCACCGATCTCCGGCAACATGACCAGGCGCACGTATTCATTCTCAAGTCGCGCCGCCTGGTAGGCGACGTCCACCGGCGTGTCATGCACCTTGTCGATAAACGGCACCGGGTAAACCTTGCCGCAGGAGCCTTGGTAGACGCGCTTCTCGAAAAACAGCGGATTTTTCTCGGGC
>JALOTV010000140.1 GCA_025457685.1 Opitutaceae bacterium | reverse complement strand
GTCTTGTCGTCGAAGTCGTCCTGGCCCCAGGAGAGGGTGCCGCTGGCGCTGACGTAATCGACGCCGGCGGTGGCGCTGGTATCGGGCTGGGTGGTATCGGCGCCGGCCGTGGCCCAGCGAACGGACACGGGGGCGGGGTTGGAGCCGTAGCGGCGAACGTTCAGGGTGAGGGTGGAATTGCCTTCGATGAGCGTGGTCGCGGTGGGCGCGAAGGAGACGGCGCCGATTTGCGGATTCATCACGAGGTAGGCGAGGCGGTCGCGCGAGACGCCCTTGATTTGGCTGAAGCCGCCCACGACGAGGAGTTCGCCGGAGGACGTGAAAGCGGCGCCGGTGATACGACCGTTGGCGCCCTCGCCGATGGCGAAGGTGGAATCGAGGGTGCCGTCGAGGTTGTAGCGGGCGATGGCGCGCGGGGTGGTGACGGTGTTTTGGTATTCGCCGACCACGAGTAGGCGGCCGTCGCGGTAGAAGAGTTTATTTACGCCGGTGAGGAAGTTGGGGTTGCGGAAGAAGCCGGCGTCGAGGGAGCCGTCGGGGTTGGCGATGGCGAGGCGGGCGAGGGGGAGGCTGTTGACGGACTGGAACAGACCGGCGAAGGCGAGGCGGCCGTCGGGGAGGAGGGCCAGGCTGGTGACGGTGAAATTGGGCGTGGGCGAGACGAAGGACGTGTCGCGGGTGCCGTCGGGGTTGAGGCGCCAGATCAGGTATTGGAACGCGGCGCCAAAACCGCCGGTGCTGAAGCGGTGGGCGACGTAGACCTTGCCGTCGGAGGCCTCGAGGATGGCGGTGACGGAGTTGTTGGTGGAGGAGCTGCCGAAGAAGGACGCGTTGGTGTTGGGCGCGAAACCGGTGTCGAGCGTGCCATCGGCGGCGTAGCGGCGGAGGCCGCCATTGGTGTCGAAGCCGGCGTAGAACTTGCCGCCGGCGCCGGGGGCGAGGACGACCGAGGTGATGGTGCTGCCCAAATTGACGGTGGGCAGGGCGGGGGCGTAGGCGCTGTCGAGCAAGCCGTCGGCGGCGAAGCGGGCAAGGGTGGGGCGGGCGGAGCCGTTGACGTGGGTAAAGTAGCCGCCGACGAGAATCTTGCCGTCGGGGAGGACGAGCAGGGCGGTGGGGCTGCCGCTGCTGGTGAGGGAGCCGCTGACCTGGGTGAAGGTGGCGGTGTTGAAGTTGGGCTCGAAGTTGATCTGAGGCGTGGCGTCGCTGCTGCGCACGAGGCGACGGAGCTGGGCGGGGTCGGAGCCGGAGAGGCCGGCGGTGAGGACAAGGGGGCGTTCGGCGGAGTCGAGGGCGAGGCCAAGCAGGACGCGGTTCCAGACGATGGGGGAAGTGGTGGTGACGACGGAGCCGGCGGGGATGTTGACGGCGACGGTGGCTGCGGCGGAGTTGGTGGAGCCGGCGGAGTTGGTAAGCACGACGCGATACGCGCCGGAGTGGAGGGCGGGATCGGCGGCGAGGATCAGCAAGGTGGCGCTGGTGGTGCCGGAGATGAGCGCGCCGTCCGAGAGGTCGGAGTAACCAAGCGGGCCGGAGCCGTCGGGATCGCGCTGCCAGCGCAAGGTGGCGGGCAGGACCGAATCGAAGCCCACGGAAAGGGTGAGGCGGGCGCCTTGATCAACGCTGGCGGAGGCGGGCGGGGTGGTGACGAAGGGTGCGGAATCGTCGTCGCGCACGGTGACGACAGTCTTGGCGTTGGCGGCGGGCACGGTGGCGCCGCCGGTGGGGCCGCTCAGGGTGACGGTGAACGTCTCGGGGCTCTCGGAGGCGGTGTCTTGGAGGACGGGGACGGTGACGGTCTTGTAGCCGCCCTCGCCGGCGGCCCAGGAGAGGGTGCCGGTGGTGGTGGTGTAGTCGGAGCCGGCGGTGGCGGTGCCGGCGGAGCCGCCGGTGGAGGTGGCGAATTGGACGGAGACGGCGCCGGACGTGCCGCCGAAGCGGGAGACCTGGAGCGTGACGGAGCCGGTGTTTTCGGCGGTGGAGGCGGTGGCGGAGAGCAGGCGGATGGCGCCTGGGGCAGACGCGGAAAACTCGTTGACGAAGCGGGTGAGGTTGTAGGTTTCGAGGGCGGGATCGGTGACGCGGGAGAACCAGCCACCGGCGACGAGTTTGCCGTCGGGTTGGACGGCGAGGCTGTAGAAATGGGTGAGGTAGAACGGGGTGATGTTTTCGTTGTCCCGGTTGTCGGTGTAGGGGGCGGGCGCGGGTGAGGCGAGAAGCTCGCCGGTCAGGCTGAGGCGGGCGAGGGAGGCGCGGGGCTGGCCGTTCCAGAGGTTGAAAACGCCGGAGGCGAGGATGGTGCCGTCGGGCTGGAGCTTGAGGTCGAGGACGGACCCATTGGGGCCGTCGCCGAGGTTGGCGAGGAAAGTGGAGTCGAGGGTGCCGTCGGCTTGGAAGGCGGCGAGGTCCACTTCCTGACCGGTGGCGGACGGGGTGAAGAAACCGGCGGCGAGGACGCGGCCGTCGGGCAGGAGGAGGAGCTTGTTGACGGCGCCGGTTGCGGCGACGAGGCCGGGGTTGAACGATGCGTCGAGGGTGCCGTTGGCCTGGAGGCGAATAAGGACGGGTTGGCTGGCGGTGTTAAGGCCGGCGACGAGGATGCGGCCGTCGGGGAGGAGCGCGATGTCGCGCACGGAGCTGGTGAAGGTGCTGGAGAAGGCGGAGAAGGCGGTGAACGTGAAGTCTAGGGTGCCGTCAGAGTTGAGACGGGCGAGGTGGCTGCGGCCGTTGCCGTTGATCGAGGCGAAGGTGCCGCCGACGAGGAGTTTGCCATCGGGCTGGAGGGCGAGCGTCTGGGCGAAGCGATTGCCGCCGCCAAGGCCTATGAGGTTGAAATCCGGGTCGAGGGAGCCGTCGGCGAGCAGGCGAAGGATGCCGGAGCGGGCGGTGCCGTTGTAGGAGTCGAAGGTGCCGCCGACGTAGATGCGGTCGGCGGAATCGACGAGGAGGGCGTTTACCTCGGGCTGGCCTGAGTTGGCGGCGAGGCCCGCGCCGGTGGAGTTGAAGGTGGTGTCGAGCGCGCCGGTGGGGAGCAGGCGTTTGAGGGCGGTGAGCGCGCCGGAGGTTTTGTAGCGGGAGACATTGCCGCCGGCGATGATCTGGCCGCCGGACTGGAGGGCGACGGCGTTCACGGCGCCGGTGCCGTCATCGAACGTGGGGTAGCCGGCGGGAGTGAGGCCGGGGCTGATTTCCGAGACGAAGGCGCTATCGAGGGAGGCATCCGCCGACATGGCGGGCGGGACGAGGGTGGACAGGCCGGCCAGAGCCAGAGAAAGCGAACGACGGAGGATTTTCATGTAGGCGCAGCAATTTTGCGCCGTCATGAAAGGGCTGCTAAAAAACGCAACCCGATACTCGCAAATGGGGTGCGAGTTCGGGACGGGAGCAGGATGCTCCCGCTACCTTGGCTGGCGGGTCAGGCTTTGAGTAGTTCCTCGGCGTGCTGGCGGGCGCTCTTGGCGTGGCGATCGCCGAGCATGCGGGCGAGTTCGCTCACGCGGGCCTCGCGCTTGGCGTGGATGGGGGCGATGCGCACCACGGCGCGTTCGCCGGACTGGTCTTTCTCGACGAGGAGGTGGTTGTCGCCCAGGCCCGCGACTTGGGGGAGGTGGGTAATGCAGAGGACTTGGTGGCCCTTGGCGATGCCGGCCATCTGCTCGCCGACGACGCGGCCGATCTCGCCGCCGACGTTGGCGTCCACCTCGTCGAAGACAAGGACGGGCACGTCGTCGAGGTCGGCGAGGATGGTTTTGAGCGCGAGCATGACGCGCGCGAGTTCGCCGCTGGAGGCGATGCGGGAGAGGGGGAGCGGGGCCTCGCCGACATTGGGCGAGAAGAGGAACTCGACGCCGGTGTCTCCTTGGGGGCCGAGGTCGTCGAGGGGGACGAGGCGGATCTGGAACTCGGCTTTTTTGAACCCGAGGTGGGCGATGCTCTGGGCGCCGACCTTGGCGAGAGCCTTGGCGGCTTTTTCCCGGACGGCGCGGAGGTCGCGGGCGGCGGAGGCGGCGGAGGCGCGGGCCTTGGCGATGCGGCCTTCGAGGCGGGCGAGGGCGCCTTCGAGGTCGCCCTGGACCTCGATGCGGCGGCGCAACTCCTCGCGGGCGGCGGCGACGGACTCGACGGTGCCGCCGTGGCGGCGTTTGGCGTCGAGCCAGGAGGACATGTTTTGTGAGAGTTGCTCGGCCTGCTCGGGATCGAAGGTGAACTGGCCGCCGAGGGCGCGGAGTTCCTCGGCGAGGTCGTTGAGCTCGATGCTGGCGGCGTGGAGGCGCTCGGTGAGCGGGCGGCTGGCGGGGTCGAGTTGTTCGAGCTGGTGAGCCTCGCGCAGGAGTCCGCCGATGCGGGTGGCGACGCCGTCGTCGCCGGAGAGGCCGTTTTCGAGGGCGGCGCAGAGCTGGGTGAGTTCTTGCGCGCGATTGAGGCGGGAGAAATCGCGCTCGAGGGCGGCGATGGCATCCTCGGTGAGATCGAGGGCGTCGAGCTTGGCGAGCTGGGCCTCGACGTAGGCGAGTTGATCGGGGGCGAGGCGGGTTTCGTGGGTCAGGCGGTCGTGCTCGGCGACGAGTTCGCGCCAGGCTCGGTAGGCGGCGTGGTAGGCGGCGAGTTCCTTCTGGGTGCGGCCGAAGAGGTCGAGCAGCTCGAGCTGGCAGGACTCTTTGAGGAGGCGGCGGGGTTCGCTTGGGCCGTGAAAGTCGATCCACGCCTCGCCGAGACGCTGGAGGGCGGCGAGGGTGGCGAGGCCGCCGTTGACGCTGATGCGCGGGGCTTTTTCGCGGGGGAGGGAGCGTTTGAGCACGAGCAGGCCGTGCCCTGGCGGATGATGGTCTTGTCGGCGCGTTCGCCGGCGAGCAGGCCGAGGGCGCCGAGGAGGATGCTCTTGCCCGCGCCGGTCTCGCCGGTGACGACGGTGAATCCGGACTCGAATTCGAGGGCGACTTCTTCGAGCAGGGCGAGGTTGCGGATGCGCAGGGTCTGGAGCATGGCGGCGTGGGAGCGAGTGAGCGCCGGGGCGAGGGCGGAGCAAGCGGCTTCTCGTTGGAAAACTCGGCGGAGAAAGCGGACTGCGCCTCGGCAGAACGGCGGGCAAAGTTTTATGAGATTTTTCCTTGCCGAGCGTAAGTGGCGCCGTCCTTACTCCGCATCCCGTTTTTCCCGGACCCTTAGCTCAGTTGGTTAGAGCGTTTCCTTGACATGGAAGAGGTCACTGGTTCGAGTCCAGTAGGGTCCACCATTTTAAGCGCCTTGCCCGTCGTGGCTTAGGCGCTTTTTTATGCCCTAGTTTTTCGGCTGTCCAGAGCTGGCGCGCACGGCGGCGAGCAGGGCGGTCAAGATCGGGCGGGTGTGGGTCACGTCACGAAACTCGCCTCGCCAGGCGATGCGCACGGGAACTTCGGCGCCGGTGCGGCCATCGCGAACCCGCACGGTGTCCACGGCGAGGGCGAGGTGGCGGATGCGGATGCGGGGTGTCTGGCCGATGGGGCCGTTGAGCTCGTAGGGCAGTCCGCTGGCGGCACCGAGGGCGAGCAGAGGCCAGGTGCCCTTGGCGTCGGGGGCGAGCAGGGCATCGGTGATGGTGAGGCGGAGCGAATCGATGGTGGCGACGCCATCGGTGGGATCGGTGGCAAGGGCGGCGCGCCAGTCGGCGGCTGTGATCTCGGAGGGGCCGCCGCGGGCGAGCAGGCGCGCGTCGGGCGCGGCGGAAGCGTGCAGTGTCCAGCCGGTCACGGTGGCGCGTCCGGCGAAGGGATCGCCCATGAGGCCTTGGAACCGGAGCTGGGCGCCGGTGGCGGCGAGGAAGCGGGATTGGACGACACCCGGGAGGAGGAGCATCCACCCCAGCACCACGATGGCCGCCATGGTGGCGAGGGCCCCGAGGCACCACGCGATCACGCCGCCGCGCCGCGTCGATTGAGGACGAGCGGCGCGGCTGGCGGAGGTGAGCGGCATGTGGCGGGACAAGGAGGGCGGCGGGCCGACCGTTCCGGGTGGGACTAGTTTTAGTCGCGCGAACCCGCGAAGTTTTCCGTGACGAGCACGAGCGACGCGGCGGAGGCCTTGAAGGTGAACTCGCCGGCGTAGGGGAGCACGGCATTGTCGCCACGGACGAGGACGTGTTTGCCGGGGCCGTGGAGCTCGCCGGTGACGACGCTGAGGATGCGCGGCTGCTGGCCGGCGGCGAACGAAAGGGGTTCGCCGGCGTCGAGCACGACGCGACGGATGCGGAACTCCTCGCAATCGGCGATCACGCCGCTGGTGGGGGCGGCGCGGACGGGCGAGGGTTCAAAGTCGTCCCACTTGATGGAGGCGAGGGACTGCTCGACGTGGAGCTGGCGGGGTTTGCCGTCGAGGCCGACGCGACCCCAGTCATAGACGCGGTAGGTGGTGTCGGAATTTTGCTGGATCTCGAGGATGAGATTGCCGGCGTCGATGGCGTGGATCTGGCCGGAGCGGACGAGAATGCTGTCGCCCTCGGCGACGTGGAAGCGGTGAACGAGGGGCTCGAGGGTGTTGTTCTGCAGCGCGGCCTCGAACTGCTCGCGGGTGATGCCTTTTTTCAAGCCGACGAGCAGGCCGGCTCCGGGCTGGGTGTCGGCGATGAACCACGTCTCGGTCTTGGGTTCGCCCTTGAGCGACGGAGCGATGTGCGCGGGCGGGTGAACCTGGAGGCTGAGGCGCTCGCGGCAATCGAGCCACTTCACGAGGATGGGGAAGGGTTTCTTTTTATCCCAGCCCGGCCCCATGATCTCGGCTGGGGAGGCTTCGATGACGGCGCGGAGGGTCTTCCCGGCGTGGCGGCCGCCTTTGAGCACGGACTGGGCTTCGGGGCGGTCCACGATTTCCCAAGCTTCGCCGATCGGGGCTTTGCCGGGGAGGGTGCGACCCAGGGCGGACTCGAGGCCGCGGCCACCCCAGACGCGTTCTTGGTAGAGAGGTTCGAGTCGAAGAAGTTCGTGCATACGCGAAAGGATTTGCGGGTGGTAAGTGAAGACGAGGGCGTGATTGCCTTTGACCGAAACAGGTTATGGCTTGAAATGTAAAAACCGGGCCTAAGTCGCCCGTTACGCCACATGCCCAAAGCCCCGAGTTCAAACTCAAACAACGGACCCACTTTTCAAGCTCCGCGCCAGCACCCAGGCTGGGTAACTGCCGCGGTGTGCTTGGTGTTGGGCGTGCTGCTTTCGGTGGCGTTTCTCGATTACAGTCCCGCGCAGTCGCCGCTCCTGACCACCAATCCGACGGACCGCAATGCGGTGGGATTGTTTGGCGCCTACAGCACGTTTTACTTCCTGGACTGGCTGGGGGTGGGGGCGTGGTTGGTGCCCGGCTTTTTGTTTTGGATGACCTACATCGCGCTGCGCAACGTGCGCCAACTGGTGGCGGCGCGCGTGATCGCGATGGTTTTGTGCCTGCTGAGCGGGGCGGGGCTGGCGGCGATGGTGGGCGGTTTCGAGGGTCAGTATTTCCGCAACGACTTGGGCGGGCAGGTGGGGCGATGGATTTATGACGGCTTTTTCGCCGAATTGCTGGGCCGGTTCGGCTCCGCCGTCGTGCTGGGGCTCATCTACATGCTCAGCTTGGTCTTCATCTTGACCAGCGACATTCGGGCCGAGCTGGAACGAATGTTTCAGGCGCTGATCGAGTGGTGGGCGCGGCGCAAGGAGCTGAAGCTCCAAGAGGCGACCCTCCGCGCGGAACTGCGCGCGGCGGAGGAGAAGCGCAAAGTCGATGCGGCGCGGGCCATACCCGCGGCCAAGGTGGCGGCGCCGGCGGCGGCTAAGAAACTGGAAATCCCGAATCGCCCCAGCTCGCGCTCGCCCTTCGCCAAACCTGCGGACGAATCCGCTGCTCGTCCCGTTGCTTCATCGGAGCCAGCGCCGGCGGTCGGCTCGCCGTCGGCCAGCATCGCGGGCATCGCGCCGGCTTCGCCTGAGCCTCTGCCCGAGGCGCGCGTGGTGCGTCCGGTTTCCGTCGCAGCCAAGGCAGAGCCGTTGACTGGAACGCCTCCCGCCGCCGCAGGCGGGGCCATCGCGATCGTGAAGCCCGAGGAGACGAAAAAGGCCAAGTCCCCCGGCGTGCCCGCCGCCGAGCCCGATTACCAATATCCTCCGCTCACGTTGCTGAAAGAGCAGGCGCAGGCGGCGAGCGGCGACTCCGACACCGAGCATCTGCGCAACATGGACGACCTCGTGCGCATCCTTGGGGAATTCGGGGTCACGGTGAGCCCCGGCGAGATCCATGTCGGACCGGTGATCACGTCTTACGAAGTGGTGCCCGCTCCCGGTGTGCGGGTGGAAAAAATCGCCAACCTCGACAAAAACATCGCCCTCGGCATGCGCGCCCAGTCGGTGCGCATCCTGGCACCGATCCCGGGCAAGGCGGCGGTGGGCATCGAAATCCCCAACCGCACGCCCACGCCGGTCGGCATGCGCGAGATTCTGGAGAGCGAGGACTGGGTGTCGGCGAAGGCCGAGATCCCGATCGCGCTGGGCAAGGACGTGGCGGGCAAGCCCCTCATCTCCGATCTCTCCAAGATGCCTCACCTGCTCATCGCCGGCGCGACCGGCTCGGGCAAATCGGTGTGCATCAACTCCATCATCGCTTCCATCGTCTATCGCAAGAGCCCGAAGGATCTGCGCCTGCTCATGGTGGACCCGAAGGTCGTCGAGCTGAAGGTGTTCAACACCCTCCCGCACATGCTCATCCCGGTGGTGACGGAGCCGAAAAAAGTGCCGTCCGCGCTCAAGTGGCTGCTCGGCGAGATGGAGACGCGTTACCAACTCTTCGCCAAGGTCGGCGTGCGCAACATCGTCGGCTTCAATGGCCGCAAAAAAACCGCGCCGGGCGCGGCCGCATCCGCCTCGACCGAACAACCCGGACTCGAAGGTCTGGATCCGTCCACCGCGACGGCCGAGGAGCTGGCGGAGATGCCGGCGCGGCTGCCCTACATCGTGGCGATCATCGACGAGCTCGCCGACCTCATGATGGTCGCGCCGGCCGAGATCGAGACCTCCATCGCGCGCCTCGCCCAGCTGGCGCGCGCGGCGGGCATCCACCTCATCATCGCAACCCAGCGCCCGTCGGTTAACGTCATCACCGGCGTGATCAAGGCCAACCTCCCCTCGCGCATCGCGTTCCAGGTGGCCTCGCAGGTGGACTCGCGCACCATCCTCGACGGCAAGGGCGCGGACACGCTGATCGGGCGCGGCGACATGTTGTTCTCGCCTCCGGGCAGCTCGCGTCTGGTGCGCGCTCAGGGCGCGTTTGTCTCGGACGAAGAGGTGGCGGAATTCGTCGAATACCTGAAGCGCAACGGTCCGCCGAAATACGCGGAGAACGTGCAAAATCAAATCGAGGACGATGCGGCCGCCAACTCCGACAACGACGAGGAGGACATCCCCGACGGCGAGGGTGCGGACGACGAGAAACTCTACCAAAAGGCGATGGGCGTGCTGCGCGCGACCAAGCGCGCCTCGACCTCCACGCTCCAGCGCCGCTTGCGCATCGGCTACAACCGCGCCGCGCGCATCATGGATCTGATGGAAGAGCGTGGCGTGGTGGGACCGGAAAACGGTTCCAGCCCGCGCGAGATTATCATGGATCTCGACAAGCTTTAAGCGGGCTAGTTTTCACCGCGGATGGCGCGGATACTCGCGGATAAAATCACTATCCGCGCCTATCCGCGTAAACTGCGGTATAAGTTCGGCCCCGCCTACTGCCTGTGTATCGGCGTGAGCACTACACCGCGGTCTCGGTGAAGCGGGTCTCGCGGATGACCGTGACCTTGATGGTGGAGGGGTATTGCAGCTCCTCCTCGATGCGCTGGCGGAGGGTCTTGCTGATCTCGCGGGCGCGCTCGTCGTCCACCTTCTGGGGGTTGACCACGACGCGCACCTCGCGCCCGGCCTGGATGGCGAAGGCCTGCTGCACGCCCTCGATCGCGATCGCGAGTTTCTCCAGACGGTCGAGCCGCTGGATGTAGGTGTGCATGGATTCGGCGCGGGCGCCGGGGCGCACGGCCGAGATAGTGTCGGCGAGGATGACCAGACCTGCGTAAACGGTCTCGGGTTTGACCTCCTCATGGTGGGCGGCGACGGCGTTGACCACGATGGCGGTCTCGCCGTGGCGGCGCACGAAATCGGCACCGATGGTGGCGTGGCTGCCCTCGTAGTCACCCTCGATGGCCTTGCCGATGTCGTGCAGCAGGCCGGCGCGTTTGGCGACGTTGGGATCGAGGCCCAGTTCGCTCGCCATGAGGGAGCAGAGGAAGCCGACCTCGACGGAGTGATCGAGCACGTTCTGCGAGTAGGAGAACCGGAACTTCAGCTTGCCGAGCACCTGGATGATCTCGGGGCGCAGGCCGTTGATGCCGAGGCGGCGGACGGCGTCCTCGCCATCGCGTTGGAGATTCACCTCGAGCTCGGCGTTGGCGTTTTTGACCGCCTCCTCGATGCTGGCGGGGTGGATGCGCCCGTCCTTGACCAGGGCCTCGAGCGCGGCGCGGGCGACCTCGCGGCGCACGGGATCGAAGGACGACACGAGCACCATCTGCGGCGACTCGTCGATGAGCAGGGTGACGCCCGTGGCGGCCTCGAAGGATTTGATGTTGCGGCCTTCGCGACCGATGATGCGGCCCTTCATTTCCTCGCTCGGCAGCGAGACGATGGTGGCGGTGATGTCGTTGTTGGGCCGCGAGGCCATGCGCTGCATGGCGGTGACGAGGATGCGCTTGGCCTCGGATTGGAGATCCTGCTCGGAGCGATCGAGGATCTGCCGGCGCAGGGCGCGGAGTTCGTCCTGGCACTCGAGCTGCACCTCTTCGCGCAGGGCCTTGCGAATCTCCTCCGCGTCCATTTGCGAGACGCCCTCGAGGCGTTTGCGGAGCGATTTGGAAAGGGCGCGAATGGCGTCGCGGGCCTGGCGGATGGCGCTGTCCTCGCGGGCCAGGCGTTCGCCGCGTTGTTCGAGTTGGTGATCGAGGAGGGCGAGCGATTCCTCGTGGGAGCGGATCTCGCGCAGCCGCAGATCCATCTCGATCTCACGGCGATCCAGTTCGCGCGACACCTCGGCGCGGTGGGCGAGGAGTTCTTTTTCCGCCTTTTGCTTCACCTCTTCGGCCGCGACCAAGGCCTCGCGGCGCGCGACCTCGACCAACTCTTTCGCCTGCTCGCGCGCGGTGCGTCGGGTGGACTGGGTGCCGAGCCACACCGCCGCGAAACCCGCCGCCGCGCCGGTGAGCAAAACAGCGGCCCAAGGCCAGTAAGGCACGACCTCCTCGGGGTGCACGGTTTGCGCAAGCACGAGGAGCGGAGATACGGAACAGGCGGGCATGAAGCTCCGATGAGTGGAAAAGATGGCGGAAAATACAATCCTACATCATGTGGGCGCATATTCGAAGCCATGGAGCCCCCCCACGCGATGAAAGCAGACGGCACTTGTTGCGCCCCCGGACGCCCGGGCGAGACGGCGGAACCGCACGCAAAGTGCGGCGCGGCGGCGGAGTCCGCGGCGGGCGAGTTTAATCGCGTCACGCACGGGTCCGTCGAAGGCATGCGCCTGCTGCCCGGCGGCGAATTTCTCATGGGCAACGACGGCGAATACGGGTTTGCCGATGACGGCGAGGGACCGGTGCATGCGGTGAGCCTGCGGCCTTTCTACATCGACGAGACCACGGTGACGAACGAGCGGTTCGCCGAGTTCGTCAACGCCACCGGGTATCGCACCGAGGCCGAGCGGTTCGGCTGGTCGTTTGTGTTTTTCGGCCACCTCACGGCCGCGCGTCAGGCCGAGATCCCCCGTCAACGCGTGCTCGGCAGCGAGTGGTGGTGCCGGGTGGACGGCGCCACTTGGCGACATCCCGAAGGCCCCGGCTCGAACATCAAAAAACGCTGGGCGCATCCGGTGGTGCAGGTGTCGTGGCATGACGCCGCGGCCTACGCCGCATGGGCCGGCAAACGTCTGCCCACCGAGGCCGAGTGGGAATACGCGGCGCGCGGCGGCTTGGCGCGGAAGCGTTTCCCCTGGGGCGATGAACTCGAACCCGAGGGCAAGCACCGCATGAACGTCTGGCAGGGCAATTTCCCGGTCAAAAACACCGAGGCCGACGGCCACTACGGCCCCGCGCCCGCGAAGAGTTACCGCGCCAACGGCCACGGGCTTTACCAGATGACGGGCAACGTCTGGGAGTGGTGTCACGATTGGTTCGACGCCGGCTACTACCGGGTGTCGCCCACCGCCGATCCGACAGGGCCGGGCAAGGGCGAGCGGCGGGTCATGCGCGGCGGCAGCTACCTTTGCCACGCGAGCTACTGCAACCGCTACCGCACCGACGCGCGCAGCAGCAACACGCCGGACAGCGCGACGACCAATCTCGGGTTTCGTTGCGTGCGCGACGTGGTTTGAGGCGTCGTGAGGCGGCGCGCGCGGGATTGCGTTTTCCCTGTCGCCAGCGCGCCCGCGTTGGCACCTGCTCACGGTTTTTAACCGCACACTGCCATGCTCCTTCACGGACTCGTCAAAGCTTGGGAAAACCCCGAACTCACCTCGCTCAACAAGCTGCCTCCGCGCGCCACCTTCCACGCCCACCCGACGGCGCGCGCGGCGCTCGCCGGAGCCCGCGAAAAATC
>JALOTV010000139.1 GCA_025457685.1 Opitutaceae bacterium | reverse complement strand
CCCGGAGGCGACGGGGAGGAGGCGGCGGCGATCGCGAACGTGTTCGCCGAGAACAAGGCCTCGCTGAACGTGAGCGGGGTGAAGTCGATGACGGGGCATCTGCTGGGCGCGGCGGGCTCTATGGGCGCATTCGCGGCGGTGATGGCCATCCGCGACGGCGTGGTGCCGCCGACGATCAACCTGGCCAACATCGATCCCGCGATCGCGGCGCTGGGGCTGAACGTGACGCCAAACGTGGCGGTGCGGAAGCCGGTGCGCGCGGCGCTGGCCAACAGCTTCGGCTTCGGCGGCACGAATTGCTCGCTCGTATTTGTGGCGGCGTGAGTGCGACGTCTGCCCGCCGAGCCCGCCCGCCCGTGCGTGCGGGCTCGGTGGGAAACGCGGCCGGGGCTTGAGCTTTGGCGGCGGATGCAACCCTGTTTACCGACCCTTTTCTAATCCACCCCATGAAGGATACCTGGAACAAGTTTGTCTCGGCCGTGCCCATGCCCTTCGCGGGCGCGTTGCTGGTGGCGCTGGCCTTTTGGGGCTTCGTGGCGTGGGACCAGTCGCACTGGTGGGAGGCGAAGGAGGACTACGGCTTCGGGTGGCTGGTGCCGGCCTTTGTCGGCTATGTGATCCATGAGCGGTGGTCGCGCATCGGCGAGGCGGCGCGGGCCTGCGCGGCGGACGGCAGCCCGCGGGCGCGGGGCGTGGCGGGCGGCCTGCTCAACGTGCTCGCCTACGGGGCGCTGCTCGGCGGGGCGGGAATGTTTTTGCTCGGCGCGTTTTACCGGGCGGGGGCGGGGCCGTCGTTTCCGGGCACGCTGGCGATCACGCTCGGCACGGCGTCGCTGCTGTTTGCGCTGATGTTCATCAACACGCCCGAGCCGGCGGCGGGGGGCTCGGCGACGAGCGCGGCGGCGGGGTGGGCGGAGGACGCGCGGGTGCGCCTGATCGCGTTGTTCACCTTTCCGGTGTTCGTCTGGCTGGTGTCGGCGCCGATGGTCTCGGTGGTGGAGAACAACCTGAATCTCTTCCTCCTCGGGAAGGTGACGTCGGTGGTGTTTTTCGTCTTCGACCTGCTGGGCATGCCGATCGAGCAGCAGGGCAACGTGCTGGTGCTGCCGCCGCTGGCGGACGGCAAACCCAACCAGGTGGGCGTGGCGGAGGCGTGCTCGGGCATACGCTCGCTGACGGCGTGTCTGTTCGCCGGCTCCTTCCTGGCCTCGGTGTTTCTGGACAAGCTGTGGAAGAAGGTGGCGCTGGTGGCGGCGTCGATGCTCTTCGCCGTATTCACTAATCTGCTACGCGGCCTGTTCCTGACCTCGTGGGCCTACAACTACGGGCACGAGGCGATCGAGGGGTTTGTGCACGACGCGGCGGGCTACGCGGTGCTGGGCCTCACCGTGATCGGGCTGTTGTGCCTGCTGCCCTTGTTTAATCTGAAAATCTCTTTTGCGGACGACGAGGATGACGACGCGGCGGGGACTCCCGCCGGCGGGGCGAAGTAGCAGGCGGTCGCTGGACGGCGGCGCGAGCCCGTTTCTGAGGCTGATCAACGACATCAGTAACGCGCGAGTGGCGTCGCGATCAGGCGGGCGCAGGCTATGAAGGTTTTTATTTTTATGCATATCCCCATGATCCCCAACCCCGCCGTCTCCCCGTCCGCAGTTGAAACGAACCATGCGCCCGCCGCCTTGGCGCATGGGGTGTGGCGGGAGCGAGCGCGGCGGGTGTCTAGATGGGTGATGGGCGTCTGCGCGCTTGGGCTGGTGCAGTCTGCCGAGGCGAGTTCCGGCGCGGTGGAGCGGCCGGCCAAGGTGGTGATCGTGAAAGCGGACGATGTGCGCGGCGACACGCCTAAATGGCGTCGGTTCGTGGCGGATTCGGAGGCGCTTGGGGTGAAAGTATCGCTCGGCATCATCTGCGATTCGCTGGTCGACGCGTCGCCGGAATACGTGGAGTGGCTGCGCGCGCTGGAGCGCTCGGGGCGGGTGGAATTCTGGAACCACGGCTGGGATCACAAGCGTTGGAAAAACGAGGCGGGCGTGCAGTTGATGGAGTTTAAGGGCACGGGACCGGAGCATCAGGCCAAGCACTACGGCGACGCGAAGGCGTGGATGATCAAGGTGCTCGGCGTGGCACCGGCGGCGTTTGGCGCGCCGTTTAACGCGACCGATGCGGACACGGAGGCGATTCTGCGGGCGGACTCCGATCTGAAGCTGGTGTTTGCCAACAGGGAGAGCGCGGCGGCGGGTAAATTTTTCGCGCCGATTTCGCTAAAAGGGGAGCACGACGGCACGGGAAAGCCGAACTTTGAAAAGTTCCGCGCGGAGTATGCGGAAAAGCCGGACCTGACGCTGCTGGCCTTTCAGGTGCATCCCCAGAGTTTCGGGGAGGAGCATTTTGGCGAATATGCCAAGATCGTGGCGTTCCTGCTCGCGGAAGGCTGGACCTTCGCGTTGCCGCGCGAAGTGGTGGCGTGGACGGAAAAAAAGGCCGCCCCTTGAGCGGGCGGCCTGAGTGACGTGGCGCCGGTTTTGGGAGCCGGCGCCTGATCGGGTGTGGGAGGCGGGAGGGACGAAACCCGCCGCCGAGTTTATTGCGCGGCGCGGACGGCGGCGAGTTCGGCGCGGAGGCGGGCGATCTCGGCCTCGATCTCGGCGTTGGTGAGATCGATCTGCTGGTAGTAGTGGCTGCGGCGCTTGTATTCGGGGGAGCGGATGAGGCGGTTGGCGAGCTCGGCCTGGAGCTCGGCGGCGGCACCTTCGAGAGCGGCTTCGCGGTCGCGCTGGGCCTGGAGGGCGGCGAGGCGAGCGGCCTCGCGCTCGGCGGCGGCCTTGGCGGCGGCGGTGGCTTCCTCGGCGCGAAGTTTTTCGAGGGCGGCGAGGCGGGCCTGTTCGGCGGCGGCGGCCTCGCGGGCGCGCTCGGCGGCGAGCTGGGCGGCGGCGGCCTCGGCGGCGGCGCGTTCGGCGGCGAGGGCGGCCTCGCGTTCGGCGGCGGCCTTGGCGGCAGCCTCCTCGGCGGCGATGCGCGCGGCGGTGGCGGCGGCCTCGGCCTCGCGGAGGCGGGCGGCCTCGGCGGCGGCTTTCTCGGCTTCGACGCGGGCCTGCTCGGCGGCGAGGCGAGCGGCCTCAGCTTCGGCCTCGGCGGCGCGTCGGGCGGCGGCGGCCTGCGCGTCGGCATCGGCGTTTTGGCGGGCGGTATCGAGGGTGGTGGTGGTCTCGGCTTGGCGAGACTTGTAGGTGCGCCAGCCGAAAACGGTCAGGGCAAGCAGGAGCAGGATAACGATGATGGCGACGATGCGTTTCATAAGGGAGGGAAAGGAGCGGGAAAAGTCTGCGAGGGCGGGTTGACGGGAAAGAGAAGAGAACGCGTCAGCCCAAGCAGGTTCCGCGCTTAATCAAGGCGTTTGGGGCTACGGTAAAACAGGTATTGGCCCAGAAAGGTGAGGCCGGAGAGGCTGGCGAGGGTGCGGACGTTGCGCATGGCGCCGACCACATGGGTGAGTGGCGAGGCGGCGGGTTCGCGGATGCGGAGGAGCAGCCAGCCGACGACGATGCACAGCAGAGGCTGCGCGAGGAAGCAGGCGTGGTAGACATCGAGCGGATCCCAGCGGGTGACGCCCCACTCGAGGATGGCGCCGCCGAGGACGGGCCCGATGGCGGCGAAAAGCGACGTGATGGCGAGGTTGAGCCCGAGGGCGAGATTACGGGCCGGGAGCGGGAGGAGTTTTAGCAGAAGGGTAAACTGGCCGAGGAAGAACCCGGCGTTGGTGAGCCCGCCCCACGCCCACATGAAGAAGAGCCAGTGGGAGTTGTCCGGGGTGAGGAAGCACCAGAGGACATTTTGGCCCTGCCAGAGGGCGAGGGAGACGACCATCACGCCCTTGTTGCCGTATTTGTCGAGCAGGCGTCCCCAGGCCGGCATGGAGAGGGCTGCGCCGGTGGCGCCGCATACCGAGAGCAACCCGACCTGGAGGGCGGAGAGATGCAGCTGGTCGAACATGAAAACGTGGTAGAAAGGTCCGAAGAGGTTGGCGGCGAAGGACCAGAACGCGCCAAAGGCAATGAAACGCAGGAAGGGAGCCGATTGGCGGAGGGTGATGAACTGGGCGGACAGCGTGGCGGTGCGCGACGGGTGGCTGGCGCTGGCCTCGGTGGGCATACGCAGCGACCAGAGTAGCGACAGGGTGCGCAGCAGGATGGCAAAGGCGACGAGCAACTGGAACGCGGTCCGCGAGTAGTCCCAGGTGGCCAGCACCCAGCCGGCGAGGAGCAGAAAGGAAAGCGTGGAGAACTGCAGCAGGCGGTTGCGGCGGCCGAAGTATTTGCCGCGCAGCCGGGCCGGCACCCACTCCTGGACCCAGGCGTTCCACGTCACGCCGGTGATGGAGCTGAAAAAGCTGGAGAAGAAGAACCAGATCGCGATCCAGAGGCCGGCGGTGGCGGGATCGTCCTGCGGAAGAAAGCCGAGCAGGACGCAGAAGAAGGCCCAGGAGAGAATCTGGAGACTGGTGCCGATGAGCGTGATGGTCTTGGCCGGGAACCAGCGGGAGAGCAGCGGGGTGACGCCGACCTGGAGGCAGTTGCACACAAAGGGCAGGGCGCTGATGAGCCCGATGGTTTGATTGGGCAGGTGGAGCGCCTTGGTGAAGAGCGCGGCGAGCACGATGTTGACCGGCATGGTCATGATGACCAGCGGCATGGCGACCAAGCCCTCGCCGGTGCATAGGCGAAAACTGAGGGCGAGGTTGGCTTTTTTGCGCTGCGCCGGGGTGGGTTCATCGTCGACGCGCGTGGCGACGGCCGTCGCGGAGGATGCGGCGTCGGTGGGCTCGGATGGACCGAAGGACGATGACGGAGAAGCGTTCAAGGCGGCGAAAAACGAAAAGGTTGCGCAAACTATCCCAAGCGGGGAAGCGAAAGCGTAAGTCGGGCGACCTGCTCGCAAGTCGTGTGTGGCGCCGACGGTAAGATTCGCAGGATTGTAACCAAATTGGTTACAATGTCAGGGAGACGGTGGGCGGAAGGGCAGGAGGCGTCGGGGGGTGGCGGCCCAGAGGGTGTCGCCGGGGGCGAGGCGGTCGTTCCAGGCCACGCCGGCGGCCCAGGGGCTAAAGGCGGGCAGGATGAGCCGCGTGGCGGATTGCACGAAGGCGGGAAGTTTCAGCCGCGCGCCGGCGCCATCGCGGTGGAGGTAGGCGGGGTGGTGGTGGCCGACGATCTCGAGGAGGTTGTCGGGATTTGCCACTACACGATCGCCGTGGTGGAGGAGGAAGCGGTCGCGCACGAGCGGGGCGGGGCTGGCCACGGGCCAGCGGGCGTCGTGATTGCCGGCCACCACGCGAACGGGGCAGGGAGCGCCGGCGATAAACGCCTCCGCGCGGGCGCGGGCGGCGGGGGCGGAGCGAGCGGTGTGGAGGGAATCGCCGAGCCACACGAGCTCGTCTGGTGTGTGGTCGGCGAGTAGGGCGCGCAGGGTGGACTCGATCTGGTCGTCGCCCCAGGCGGGGAGAAGGTTGCCGGTGGCGCGGTGGCTCTCGGCGTAGCCCCAGTGGAGGTCGGCGACGACGAGCGTGCGGGTGGCGGGGAGGTAGGCCGCGAGGCGCGAGTCGATCAGCAGGTCGGGCAGGACGGCGTGGGTGACCATGCGCGCGCGGGCCGGACGGATCAGGCGCCGCTCTGGGCGAGCAGCCACCAAGTGTAGCCGATGTAGGCAGCGAGGAGGAGGGCACCTTCGCCGCGGGAGATGCGGCCGCCGGAACGGACAACGGGCAGCAGCGCGATGGACACGCCGAGCATGACACCGAGATCGACCCACGAGAGGGCGGGCACGTCGATGGGGCGCAGAAGCGCGGCCACGCCGAGGATGCCGAGGACGTTGAAAATATTGGACCCGACCACGTTGCCGATGGCGACGTCGCCCTGGCGTTTGAAGGCGGCGAGGAGCGAGGTGGCGAGTTCCGGCAGGCTGGTGCCCACGGCCACGATGGTGAGGCCGATGGCGATCTGGCTCATGCCCCACTTGGTGGCGAGGGAGACGGCGGCTTCGACGAAGAAATGCGAGCCGACGATGAGCACGGCGAGACCGCCGATGACGCTGACGATGCTGAACGCAAGGCCGCGCGGACGGTCCTGGCCTACCTCGTCGGAGAACTCTTTTTCGACGGCGGGATCGACGCCGGCGGCGGTGGCGGCGCGGGCCTGGCGCACGGTGATGGCGGTGTAGGCGATGAGGGAGAGAAGCAGGAGGGCGCCTTCCCAGCGGGCGACGCGACCGTCGGCGAGGATGAGCAAGGCGAATACGGAAACACCGATCATGATGGGCACCTCACGCCGGATGACCTGCAGGTCGGCGCGCATCGGAGAGATGAGGGCGCAGAGACCGAGGATGAGGGCGATGTTGCAGATGTTGGAACCGACGACGTTGCCGACCGAGATGGCGCCGTTGCCGCCGAGGGTGGCCTGCACGCTCACGACCATCTCCGGACTGCTGGTGCCGAAGGCGATGACCGTGAGGCCGATGACAAGGGGCGTGAGGCCCAGGCGCAGCGCGAGACCGGCGCCGCCTTTCACGAGTGCTTCGGCGCCAAAGTAGAGCGCAACCAAACCGAGAGCCATGCCGAGCCATTCATTCATAGGTGCGGCGAGTCGGGCGGCGGGAGGCAGGGGCGTCAAAAGTTTCCTTGGTGGAATGGCTGCCTCGGATTGTAGGCTGTAAACCGGTCGCGTTTGGCTAGGTGTGCGCGGTGACTTGACACCTAGTCGGTAGGCTTCGAAAGGCGGTTTGTCCGTCGCCAAGTGGATGCTGGCGGGTGTGTTGGGTGTGGCGGCGAGCCAGGCGGAGGTGGTGACCTTCCGGTTTTCCGGCACGGCGAACTTCGCGGGGGCTCCTTTGCAGCCTTACTTTGCGGCGGGAAATCCGTTCACCTTCACGGCGAGTTACGACAGTGCGGCGACGGGTTCGCATTCGGGTGATTTTAGCCGGACTTTTCCCGCGATCAGCGCGGTGTTGGCGGTCTCGGCCAGCGGCGGAAGCTGGTCCACAACGGCGCTAAACCCTGAGATTCAGGTGGTGGACAGTCCGACCGAAAACCGGATCTAGCGTGACCGACGTGGAGAATCTCTCATCCGTGCCGGAGCCGGCGACCTTTGCTTCGTTGTGCGGATTGGGCGCGCTCGGCTACGCCTTGTCGCGGCGCAGGACGCGCCACGGAAAGAAATAGACGGTGTAAACCGCAAGGTAGCTGAGCAGGTCCGGCAGGCCGGCGAGGTGGACGGCGGCGAAAAAGAAGATCAGCAGGTGCAGCCGCACCACGTTTTTGTAGGGCGCCAGCATGCCGGACTCGAGCGGGTGGGTGGGGCGTTGGCCCGGCTTGGGGGCGGCGGGGAGCGGGGCGGAGCGAAACGCCTCCCGCTCGGCGACGAGGGCCAGCGGGACAAACCACCAAGCCTCGCGCAGCACGGCGAGGAAGTGGGCGGCGTCTGGCATGGAGCTGCGTGGCGCGCCGACGACCTCGAGCGGGAAAAAGGCGCGGAGAAAGACCGCGTGCCCGTAGTGAAAGCCACCGAAGTGAAGGGTGAAAAACACAAGCAGGAAGAGCCCGACCAGCACGGCGACGGGCGTGAAGCCCCGATGCAGCGGCAGGTTTTCCCAGCCGGGAGGCGGTGGGCTGGCGAGGGCCGGCGCGGAGGGCAGGAAGAGGCGCACGATCGAGGTGACGATGAGGGCGTAGCCCACGCAGAGGCTGGCGAGCCAGAGGCTCCAGACCAGGCCGCCGGTATCCCACCCGCCGAAGGCGGCGAGACCGAGTCCCGCGGCGAAGGCGGCGAGATCGGGCCAGAC
>JALOTV010000138.1 GCA_025457685.1 Opitutaceae bacterium | reverse complement strand
AGGCGACGCGAACGGAGGGGCGAGCGCCTCGTGGGACGGAGCTTCCTTTCCCGCTGAGCCGGTGCACGGAAGCGTCCGGCATCGCCTCTACGCCGATGGAAGGGTCGTCGCCCTGTCTTTGGCGGATTCACGGTTAAACTGAGGTCCGCGCATCGTATCGGTGAGTCTCGCCAACGCGGAGCGGAGGCGAGGGCGAGGCCGAGCTGCGGCGTGGGAATTGGCGGCGTAAGCTCGTGCCGCAAAAAGCCACATGGGAGGGGGAAGGCGCATATTTCGTCCGGCGCGGGTCTGTTAATTAATGGGTGTTTCGCTGACGGCCTTGGTTCTCCCATCCGTCCGGCGGTCCAACCCCACCCCGCCATGTCCTTGCGCTCGATCCCCCTCTCCTTCGTCACCACTTCCCGGTCTGCTCGCGGGTTCACTCTGATCGAACTACTCACCGGGATCGCCATCATCGGCATCCTGGCCGCGATCATCATCCCCACGGTCGGGAAGGTCCGCACGTCGGCTCGCACCGCGCAATCCGGCTCCAACCTGCGCGAGATCCACCGGGCCACGGTGCTGCTCGCGGAGCAGAATCGTGGTCGTTTCCCCAACGCCGACCCGCAGCTGACCAAGCCCGCGCCCCACACCTACTACACAATCTGGGACAGTGCCAACGGCCTGCCCTCCATCCTTTATCCGGAGCGCGCCGCCGCCGTGTTTCCCTCGCGCACCACCGTGTATGCCCAAAACGCGTTTTGGGACGGCACGGTTTTCCAGAGCCCCGCCGTCGAAGAGTCCGCGACCCTCAAAATTTCCTACGCGCCCAACGACCGGCTCTTTAACACGCAGTGGACGATGAAGCCCTTTTTTATGCAGAGCTACAACCCTTCCGCGGTCGTTCTCTATGGCGACGTGCGCGGGACCAATTCCCTGCGTTGGCAGGTTGCCCCGACCGCAGCGGGTGCGCTCAACGCCCGGAATGGCGCGAGCAGCGATTTTGCCCAGAACGGCCGCGCCATGGTCGTGTATCTAGACGGCCATGTTCGCTCCCTGGGGGCCGCCGAGGCGGCCGAGTTTAGCGCAGGCACCACGACCGCGGCCCGCCGCGCCTGGGGCATCGAGTAGCGATCGGCGTATTGCCGCAAAAGTCCACTTCAAGGGCTGCTCCGAGCGTATCGGACACTGCCCGGTTTTGGCCAGATGAGGCCATGCTTTTGGGTTTTTCCCACAAACGCATCCAGCACGCACCCATCCTATTAAATCGAATACCCCGACACTCCTCGCCGCCACGCTCTTCGCCCAGATGGCCGCGCTTGGCATCGCTTCCGCCCAGACCACGTGGGATGCCGGCGGCGCCGCCGACACCAACATCAATACCGCCGCCAATTGGAACAACGACACGCTGCCCGCCAATTTGGGCACCGCTCAGGTCTCCTTCGGCAGCGCGGGCAGCGTCGCGACGTTCAACGTCGATTACTTCTTGCAAGGTGTGACGCTGAATCGCGGCGGCGTGTTCGAGCTCAATTCGAGCGGCGGAAACCTCGTGCTCCGCAGCGCCAACACATCGAGTGTTTATGGTATCACGATGTCCTCCGGTGCCACGGTAACGCAGACCATCAACGCGCCCATCCGTGTCAGCACCAACAACGCAGACGCCAACAAGCTCCTCGTGGTTAGAAACAACAACACGACCTCGACGCGTATGCTCGATATCAACGGCGATATCCGGCGCTCCTCCGACAGCTCGGCCGATTTCCAGATCCGCTACGAAGGCGTGGCCGGCTCCGTCACACGGCTCGACGGTGCGATCTCCAATGTCACCAACCTCCAGCAAACGGGCAACACTTGGGCCGGCACGCTGATCGTTTCAGGAAACCGATCACTCTCCAACACCAACATCTCCGCGGCCACGACCGGCTCGGGCGTCGGCGCCATCACGGGCAGCCTCGTCCTCGGCGAGGCTGCCACCGAGGTGCAATCCTGGGGTAATCTCACCTTGAACAACGGCCTCAAGGTCGTGGTCGGCGGCGATGTGACCTTCGCGGGCTTCGCCGGCGCGGCGACCACAAGCATCGTGGGCGCCACGCAAACCGGCGGCGCAGTCTCCAAACTTACCTTTAACGTCGTTTCCACCACCACGATCGGCTCGACGATCACGCTCGGCGGCGCGGGTGCGGGCGAAAACAACCTCAGTCTGGTGAAATCCGGCGCGAGTTCGCTGACTCTTTCGGGCACGGGCACCTACACCGGCGCTACGCGTGTCGAGGCCGGCACCCTGCGGCTTGGCGCGGCCAATCGCATCGCAGATACCTCCACGCTCGTGCTGGCCGGAGGCACGTTTGATGTGAACGGCTTCTCCGAAACGCTCGGCGCGCTGGATCTCGACGCGACGGGTTTTCTCGACCTCGACGACGCCGCCAACGTCACCGGCTCGATCAGCTTTGCCAACAGCTCCGGCTCCGACTGGGGCTCCTTCGGCCTGAGCATCACCGCCAGCGCGCTTGGTGCGCAGGGCATACGCTTCGGCACCGACGCATTCAGTCTCAATGCAGGGCAGTTGGCCAACATTACGGTCAACGGCCAGGGTGGCTGGACGCTCGACACGCAGGGCTACCTCACGGCCATCCCCGAGCCTTCCAGCTTCGCGGTCCTCGCCGGGTCGGCGGCGCTCGGCGCCGTGGCGTTGCGTCGCCGCCGCCGCGCCTGAACTCACGGCAAGCCTTGTTCCCTGTGCGCGTCCCGCGGGACGCGCATTTTTGCATCCACCCCCGCATCGCTGCATCCAACCGTGTCCTCGCATCCTTCAGCCGCCTTCCGCCCCTCGTCGCCAGATGTGGTATTGGGGCGCCGGCACTATCGCCGACGCCTTGATGATCCAGACCTTCGGCTTGGTGCTGCCGATCTTCAACAAGGGCTTTTGCCTCGATGCCGTGATGCTGAGTTGGGCCGTCATGCTCCCGCGCCTGCTCGACGGCATCACCGATCCCTTCGTCGACCACCTCTCCGATAACTTGCACACGCGCTGGGGCCGGAGAAAACCCTTCCTGCTGGTCACCGCGATCCTGGGCGCCGCGCTCGTGGCCGGCATCTGGTGGGCCAACCCGGAATGGCCGAAGAGCTGGCAGTTCGGATTCCTCATCGTCTGCGCCACCCTCTACTACATGACCTGGGGAACGTATTCGATAACACACTACGCGCTCGGCTACGAACTGACCGACGACTACCACGAGCGGGCGCGGGTGATGGCGATACGCACCGTGTTTCTCCAACTCGTCGTGGCGGCGGTGGGCTGGAGCTACTGGCTGGCCCAGCGCCCGGTCTTTGGCGGCGAGATCCACGGCATCCGCTGGATCGGCGCCGGCATGGCTGTGCTCATCATCGCAACCGGGCTCATTCCGGTGCTGGCCTGCAAGGAGCGCTTTGCCCGCGTAAACCGCACGCACGAGCCGATCCTGAAGTCGCTGAAGGAGGCGGTGCGGCTAGGCGTCTTCCGCACCTACCTCGCGGTGCGTTTTTTCTCCGCCTTCGGCCTGGTGGTCTTCAACCAGCTGATCTTTTACGTGAACACCTACCACGTCTGCGGCGGCGACAAAGGACTGGCGACGAAGATCATCGGCATAGGAACCATGATCACCGTCGTGCTCTCGATGGCGGTGTTGCCGCTCGTGCCACGCATCAGCCGAGGCATGGGCAAGCGCAAGGCGGTGATCCTCGGCTGCGCCATCGCGCTGGGCCAGGCCTGCATGATGCCGCTGCTCTACACGCCGGCGCAGCCTTACCTGCAGCTCGTGGCCGCTCGGTTGACCGCGCCGCTCGTGGCCATCGCCATCGTGCTGCGTGACGCGATCGTGCCCGATATCTGCGACATCGACGAACTGGAGAACGGCAAGCGCCGCGAGGCGCTCTTCACCGCTGTGGTCTCCTTCGTCTACAAGATCGAGGTTTTGCTTTGCGTCGTTCTGGTGGGCTATCTGCTGCGCTTCTTGGCCTACGACCAGACGCTGAAGGTCCAGTCGCCCGAGGTGTTGACGCGCCTCCAGTGGTTCACCTTTTCGCCCAATATTTTCTTCTGCGGCGTGGCCCTGCTCTTTGCGATCCGCTTCCCCGTGACGGAAGCCTACATGGATGAGGTGCGGCGCAAGCTGGACGCGCGACGCGAGGCGTAGACGGTCTAGTTATGCAGGGCTCGCGCTTGCCGCGAGCCGCGAGGACGGACGGAGTCTCGCCGACTCCGGCGGCCTCCGACAAGCGGAGGCCCTGCACCATCACGCCTCAAAGCACACCCGGCTTAAAGACGAGGAAGGATGGCTCGTCGGAAATGGACTTCACCGCGAAGGATAGGCACGCGTGCCGGGCGTCGCGGAAATAACTTGGGCGCTCGAGGCGTTCGACTTCCTCGACCATCACGGTGCCGTCGGCGCCCACGTGTCGCAGGTGCGGCGTGGCCACGAGCCGGAAGCATTCGGGCGACCAGGCGACGCCGTCGTCCGACTCGAAGAGCAGGGTGGCGCATTTGCGCGAGCCGGGCACGCCGTTCATGTCCTTCATCAGGCAGCGGTAGCGCGCGCCTTCGCGCCAGAGGAAGGGATCCTCGAACGCGAACTTCACGCCCGGTATCTGGAAGCAGGGCTCGCCGGTTTTTGTGAAGGGGCCCGCGGGGGTCTGCGCGTAGGCGATGCCGTGCAGCACGCGGCTGCCAAACGGGCGGGGACCGTCGGTGACGCCTTTGTAGACCATGAGGTAGCGGCCGTCGTTGGTGTCGGTGACCGACGGGTTCGCCACGCAGAGGTCGTCCCAGGAGCCGGGACTGATGTCGATGATCGGGCGCGGCAGACGTTTCCAGGGGCCGCGCAGCGAGTCGGCCGAGGCCACGCCGATGCGTTGATGATTGCGGTGGTTCCACCAGTCGCCGTCGCCGTAGTTGCCGGTGTAATACAAGTAATAACGGCCCTTGTAGGCGCGCACGGTGACGTTGTGGAAGTTGTGGGCGTCCCAGGCGGGCGAGTTGTCCTCGCGGGTGAAGACAGTCTCCACGTGGGTGAAGGGGCCCCAGGGCGTCGGTCCCTCGGCGCGGGCGATCTCGGAGCGGTCCACCCAGGCGTCGAAGCCGCGGCTGACCGGCCAGCGCGAGTAAAATAGCGTGTAGCCGCCGCCGGGCAGGGCCTGGACGCTGCCGCACCAGACATGCCAGCCGGCCTCCGAGAAGCGGTGGGTGGCGTCGACGGGCTGGCAGGCGTCGGCGCAAATGGGAGGGGCGCTGAGAATGTCCGAGGGATGCATGGGGATGTCGGGTGGGCGTCCAGTTTCGCAGAAAGTGGCCGGCGCCAATACGTCCGCCTGCGGCGAATATGTGGACTTCCGCGTCACGGCGGCTTTTTGTTGTGGTGCCCTGACGCGCGACGCGCGTTTTTTGTCCCCGTTTTGCTCATGGTCCCGACCGTTTTGATCAGCATCGACACCGCCACCACCTGGGGGCGCCGCATAGTCTCCGGGGTGTTGGACTACGCGCATCAGAATGGACCCTGGCACGTGCGCATCGAGCCCGACGGACTCGCGAAGCGCATGGCGGCGGGCAAGCCGCTCGCGGCGGACGGTGTGGTGGCGCGCATAGGTTCTCAGGCGGAGGCGGAGTGGCTGAAAATGGCGCGCAAGCCGGCGGTGAATGTCTCCTCGATTAATCTCGAGCGGGTGGATTTTCCGCGCGTGATCACGAATCAGGCGGCCTCGGCGAAAGTGGCGGCTGACTTGTTTCGCGGACGCGGCTTTTCCCATTTCGCCTATGTGGGGAACCCGGCGGCGGGCTATGTGCAGGTGCAGTTCGCCCATTTCGAGGAGATCCTGGCGGAGCAGGGGCAGACATGCGCGTTTTTCGCGGAGTCGGACAACGAAAAGAAGCTGGCGGAGTGGCTGCGCGCGCTGCCCAAGCCCTGCGGCGTCTTTTGCTGGGGGCCCAGCATGGGGCGGCAGGTGATCGACGCGTGCCTCGAGAACGGTATCCGCGTGCCGGATGATGTGGCGGTGCTGGGTTCGGATTTCGACGATTTACTGAGCCGGGCGTCCTACCCGCCGCAGTCGGGCATCCGCTACGCCTGCGAGCAGATCGGCGGCCAGGCGGCCTCGCTGTTGGCGCGGATGATGCGCGGCGAGAAGATCGCGGATCGCGACGTCGAGGTGGAGCCGCTTGGCGTGGTGGAGGCGCTCTCGACCGACACGCTTGCGGTGGAGGATCGGCGCATGGCGGACGCGATGCGTTTCATCCTGAAAAACTACGACCAGCCGATCCGCATGGAGGAAATCCTGAAGAGCAATCCGATGTCGCGACGCGCGATGGAGCGGCGCTTTCGGCGGGCCTTTGGGTGCACGGTGGCGGAGCAGATCCGACAGCAGCGGATCAACCGCGCGCGCTTGCTGCTGACCTCGACGGACGAGCCGATCACGCTGATATCGGAGAAGTGTGGTTTCAGCTCCTACAACTACATGAGCCGCGTGTTTAACGAAGTGCTCGGCATGAGTCCGCGTGAGTTTCGCAACCGCGGGCGGGCGTGAACAAGGGGGAGAACCACAAACCCAGCTGGTCCTTCGTGGCGAAAGGCGGCATGGGCCGAGCTCGGTTTGTCGTCTCCGCCGCCCCGATTCATTTCCCAGACACACCCTGAGGCACGAGCGTGAGCTTGTAGCGATGGGGCTGCGGGCGCGCCAAGGCGCTGGCTCGCTCGGCGGCGGATGCGACATGCGCGGCGAGTTCGTCCTCGCGGGGCTGCAACTCGGCGTGGAGCGCGAGTTGGGCGTCGATCCACGCGTTGGTCCGGCCGACGGAAGCGCGGCGTGCATCCACCCTGGCCTGCATCTGCGCGGGGTCGAAGGGGCGGGGCGCGTCGGGCCATGCGCCATGGCGGGCGTAGGCCAGGGTGCGCAGCCGGGACTCGGCTTCCCATTTTTCCGCGAGGGCTTCGCGCACGAGGCGGGCTTGGCGCAGCTGCGGGGTGGAGGGCAGCGAGGCGAGATCGACGCCGGACGCGAGCTGCGCGGCCGAGAACTCGCCGATGGTTTCACCGTCGATGGCTAGGCGCCAGTGTCCGTCGACCAGGCCGTCTACGCGAAGGAGCTGCTGGTTGAATTCGGAGGCGAACGGCACGAGGTCGCGGGCCGCCGAAGCGAGCGCGGGGTCGAGAGGATAGGGCAGGGAAAGCTCCTCGACCTCGAAGGCGATCGAGCCGGTCGCAACGACGAGGCCGGAGACGCGTGCGCGCTCGGCGGCGAGCACTTTGGCGGCGGCGGCGTCCAGCGCGACGGACGAGACAAGCGCGGGTGCGGACTGGGCGCGGAGAAGGTAATACGCGACGGCCAGGTGGCCGGCCCAGCCGGGGTGGACGCGATCCGGGCCGACGAGGGTGTAGGCGGGATCGGTCGCCTGCCGTTGCAGATTCAGGGCGGTCAGCGGCGTGTGCAAATCGATCCAAGCGGACCCGCTTTCGCGGGCGAGCTCGCGCGCGGCGGCGGCGAGGTCGGCAAGGGCGGCGTTGCAGCCGACGGAGGCGGGGGTTTTGAGCCGGGCGGTATCGTCGTAGGGCGTGGGGCCGAGGAGGACGATGCGCGCGCCAGACGCGCGCAGGCGCTCAACGAGGGTGCGAAGATTTGCCGCATAGGCGGCGACGCGGGCGGCGCGGAGTGTCTCGACCTCGGGCCCTGTGCGACCGGGATCGTAGAGATCGCGGCCGACGTCATTCATGCCCAGGAGGATGGTGACGACCGTGGGGCGTGCGGGCAGCACATCCCAGTCGATGCGTTTGAGGGCGCCGGCGGTGGTGTCGCCGGCGATGCCGCGGTTAAAGGTGTTCAGGGCGAGGCCGGGCTCGCGCGTGAGGTAGAAAAGCTCGAGCTC
>JALOTV010000137.1 GCA_025457685.1 Opitutaceae bacterium | reverse complement strand
CGCGCCAGCCTCGCCACGTCCGTCAGCCTGCCTCTCGGCATGCTGATCGCGTTTCTCGTCATGCACCTCTTCGGGGTGAGCGCCAACCTCATGAGCCTCGCCGGCATCTTCATCGCCATCGGCGTGATGGTGGATTTCGGCATCATCATGACGGAAAACATCACCCAGCACCTGCTCGATTTGAAGGCGCGGTGCCGGCGCGAGGATCGCCCCATGCCGACCTCGCCATGGAACGAGGAGATCATCGAGACCGTCATCGCCGGCTCGCGCGAGGTCGCCCGCCCGCTCGTCACGTCCGCCGCCACCACCGTGATCGGCTTCCTGCCCATCTTCGCCCTCACTGACCAGGCCGGACGACTCTTCATCCCGCTCGCCCTGACCAAGACCCTCGCGATCAGCGCCGCCGTGCTCGTGGGCGTGTTTCTCGTGCCCGCGCTCTGCCGCCTGCTGCTCCCGCCCTGGCAGGTCCGCAAGACGCCCCTGCTCCTGCTCGCCGGCCTCTTCGCCGGCCTCACCTTCGGCTGGTTTATCCGCGAGGGCTACGTTTTCCCCATGGACCACGGTCGCTGGGCGCTGCACATCCCCGGCTGGCTCTTCGCCCCCGTGCTCGCCGCCCTCGTGGGCTCCGCCGTCTGGCGCCTCGGCCGCGAGAAGCTCGTCGATTTCGAAGACAACCCCACCAGCCGCGCCATCCACGTCGGCTACGAGTGGGCCTACACCCGCCTGTTGCGCCACAAAGCACTCTTCGCCACCGGCCTCATCGTCCTCGCCGGCAGCGGCTACCTGCTCGGCCTCGGCTGGCCGCGCCTGAGCACGCCGCTGCGCGCCACCATCGCCCACTTCGGCGGCGACCTCAGCCACACCCGCCTCGACGCCACCCTCACCCGCTGGTTCCCCGGCGCGGGCTCCAGTTTCCTGCCCCCGCTCGACGAGGGCAGCCTGCTCTTCATGCCGTCCGTGCCAGCCACCGCTGGTCTCGGCGAGACGCAGCGCGTGATTATGATCCAGAACCGCGCCATCGAGTCCGTGCCCGAGGTCGCGGGCGTGATGGGCAAGCTCGGCCGCGCCGAGACCGCGCTCGATCCCGCGCCCATCGGCATGATCGAAACGGTCGTATTGCTAAAACCCTACAAGGACTGGCCCGTCACCGACATCCTCCTGCCCGACGGCTCCACCAAACGCCGCCCGCGCACCCTCGCCGAGGTGCGCGCCGCCCTCGCCGCCGCCACCGACCTGCCGGGCGTGGCCCCGAGCTGGCTCCAGCCCATCGAGACGCGCGTGGTCATGCTCTCCACCGGCATCCGCAGCCTCATGGCGCTCCAAGTATTGGGCGACGACGCGGCCGCGCTCGAGGCCTTCGCCGAGCGCGCCGAGAAAATCATTCAGGCCACGCCCGGCGCGGCCTACGCCCAGATGCAGCGCGAGGGCGGCAAGCCCTACGCCGAAATCCGCCTCGATCCCACCAAGCTCGCCCGCTTCGGCTACTCGCAGGAGATGGTGCTCGAGGCTGTCGAGACCGCCTTCGGCGGCATGCCCGTCACCTACTCGGTCGAGGGCGCGCTGCGCTATCCCGTCCGCATCCGCTACCTTCGCGAGCGCCGCGACGATCCCGACGAGTTGCTCGGCCTCCAGATCGGCGAGGCCGGCGAACACGGCGCCGTGCCGCTCTCCAGCCTGCTCGCCGCGCCGACCGTTTACACCCTCGACCTGCCGCGCCCCGCCGCCGAGATGCTGGCCGGCCTGCCGCTCGCCCACCAGCGCAACTTCACCGCGCTCTCCGCCACCCGCGCCGAGTTGGCCGTGCCCGCCGGCGAACAACTCCCAACCGCGCTCGCGTCCCACGTGGTCGCCGAGCGCCCCAGCGAACTCGGCCTCACCTACGTGATCGGTCCCATGGCTATCCGGAGCGAGGGCGGCAAACGCACCCAATACGTGATGTTCAACGCCGCCCCCGGCGCGTCCGAGACCGAGATCGTGCGCCAGGCCGACGAGCGCCTGCGCACCGCCCTCGCCGCCGGCGACCTCACCCTGCCCGCCGGCGCGACCTATCGCTGGGTCGGCCGCTACGAGCAAAAGTTAAAAGCCGATCGCACCCTCGCCTGGGTCATCGCCACGTCGTTCACCGTCATGGTCGTGCTCATCTTCATCGGCACGCGTTCGTGGCTGATCACCGCCATCATCGTGGGATGTAATGCCGTGGTCACTACAGCTGGCGGCTTTGCGCTCGTCTGGCTCTGGGGCGCGCAGCTCACCACCGCGGTGAGCGTGGGTTTCCTCGTGTTGCTCGGGGTGATGTTCAACGACGGCATCCTGCTCGGCACCTACCTCCAAGAAAAGTTCCGCACCGCCCCGCGCGACCTCGCCGACATGCATGCGCGGATCTTCGAGGCCGGCCTGCGCCGCCGCCGCCCCGCCATCATGACCAACGTCACCACCCTGCTTTCGCTCGTGCCCGTGCTCTGGGCCACCGGCCGCGGCGCCGAGCTGATGGCCCCGATGATGCTGCCCGTCATCGGCGGCATGATCTTCGACATCGCGTCGCTGTTCTCCGTGCCGGTCTTCTACGCGTGGTATTGGGAACGCCGCCTAGCCCGCGCCAAATCCGCGTTGCCGCCGCCTTGACGCTCGCGGGGGCATGGCATAGCCGTGCACGACTCGTCAAATGATCCCCCGGTCCCTCGGCCTCCGCCATGTCATGGTCTTTCTCGGTCTTGCCATGGTCGTATTCGGCGGGATCCGAACAGGCGCACGCGAGCCACACGGATCAAACGACACGGCGCACGCGGACTTGGTCACCGCGTGCATGGAACGCGCCTTGGTTCCGACCGGCTCGGCCGCTCAATTACGCGGAATCTGCGAAATCGCCGTCCCGTCGCCCGACCATGAGGCGACCGGCGTGTTGCGGCCCGAAACCCAGCCCGCGCTCGGCGCGCCCAGTGAACGACCAACCTGCCAACGCACCCGCCCGCGCCACCCCGTCGCGAGGCGAACCGGCGCACCACGGCACGCTTCGCGTTCACCACGTGTCGCTCCACGGCTGGCGAGTTCGATCGAGCTGAGGCTGTAAGTTACGGGCGCTTGCCGCGCCCGTCCGCGCTTCGCGCGCGAGACATCCGCACCGACCTTGCATCAGCCGGGTGGGTGTTTCGTTCGTGGAAAAAAGTCCGCCTCGACGGATTTTGTCCGCCCCGCCCGCTACATGGGTCAGGGGCTTTGTCCCGTTCCACCGTCTGAACGCATTCCGTCATCACGCCGTATGCGCGTGCCGGAATCACCGAAAACCATGCGTCTGCCTTATTGGGTTCATCGTCTGCGTCACCGCCAGCGACTTTCGCGCAGTCGCCTGCGGGGCACGTGGCTGCACTCCCGCCTCGGAGATCGATTGTTGGACAAGGCGCTATGGAAACCGACGCACGAATCCCTCGCGCGCGCCTGGTTGGTGGGCTTCCCCATCACGATGATGCCGTTTTTGCCCATACAATCGGTCTTTGCCTGCATCGCGGCGGTGTTTGTGCGCGGGAACCTGCTGCTGTGCATCGCGCTGCAATTTCTTTCCACCCCGCTGACCGCGCCCGTGCATCTGCCCGCCTGCTACCTGGTGGGCGAAATCGTGCGCGGACGCTCGCCCGCTCAAGTGTGGCACGAAGTCACCGTGTCCACCGGCGAGGTCTTCGTCGGCGAATCCCTTTTCTCGCTCTATCTCGGCGCGCTCGTGCTCGGCGTGATCGGAGGCGTGATCGGTTACCTCGCGTTTAAAAATCTTTGGTCGCCACGGAGACCGCATACGCGGGCCTCCACGCGCGCCTGACACCCGTTTTTCCCTAAACCTCAACCACCCTACCTATGAATGAATGGATCGGCCTCGGCCTTGGATTGATCGCCCTGTATTTCGGCGCGGAAGCGCTGGTCAAAGGCGGCGCGGGACTCGCGCTCCGCCTCGGACTCACCCCGCTGGTCATCGGCCTCACCGTGATCGCGTATGGCACCAGCAGCCCGGAAATGGTCGTTAGCGTGCAGGCCGCGCAGGCCGGCAACGGCGCCATCTCCATCGGCAACGTCGTCGGCTCCAACATCTGCAACATCGCGCTCATCCTCGGCCTGTGCGCGCTCATCTCGCCCCTGCGCGCCGACCTGCAAATTGTGCGCCGCGAAGTCCCGATCATGATCGGCGTCGCCGTGCTCGCGGTGCTCATCCTGGCCGACGGCAGGATCGCGCGCTGGGAAGGTGCGGTGCTGCTCGCCGGCTTGGTGCTCTACACCTACGTGACCGTGCGCCAGGCGCGCGCGGCCACCGCCGCATCCGCAGCGGCGTCAGACCAGGCGGGTTTCCCCGAAGAGCTGGGACAGGGCAAGCCGCTCGGCCTCGGCCTGAGCATCGTGGCGGTGGTGGGCGGCCTCGCCGTGCTCGTCGTCGGCTCGCATTTTTTTGTCCAAGGCGCGGTCACGCTCGCCAGCAACTGGGGCATGAGCGAGATGGCCATTGGCCTCACCATCGTGGCGGTGGGCACGAGCATGCCCGAACTGGCAACGTCGCTCCTGGCAGCAATCAAGCGCCAGGGCGACGTCGCGATCGGCAACATCGTCGGTTCAAATATTTTCAACGTGCTCGGCATCCTCGGCGTGGCCGCGATGGTGAGCCCGCTGGAGGCCCCTACCTTGTCGTGGGTAGATCTCGGCGCGATGGTGGCGGTGTCCGTGGCGCTCCTGCCGGTGGTGCGCAGCGGCGGTCGCATCAGTCGCGGGGAAGGCGCGGTGATGCTGGCCGTGTATGTCGCCTACACTTGGTGGCTGCTGCGGCAGTCGGGCGCGTAAGCCCCGGCGTCACGCGGCGGCGGGCGCGTCGCCCTTCAGCCAGCGGCGAAACGCGCGCTGCTCCTCCAGCGTGCCGACCACGAGCAGGTTGTCGCCGGCGCGCAGGGTCTCGGCTCCGCCGGGATTGAGGATGCGCTCCTCCCCGCGCTGGATGCCGACCACGCGCACGCCCGTCGCGCGCGCGACCTGCAACTCCGCAAGGGTGCGCCCCGTGCGAGGACCATCCACCAGCGTGGCGGTCTCGAGCACGGAGCCGCTGAAGGCCTCGGCCGCGACCGCGACCGCCGCCTTTTCGTTCAGCAGCGCATCGCGCGCGGCGGCGAGGCTGGCCTCGCGACCGAGCAGCATCAGCCGATCACCGGGATACACGCGCAGCTGCGGTCCGGTGTCGGTGATGACGTAGCCATTGCGCTCAAGTTCGATCACCGAGCAGCCGAAGCGCGCGGGGATGGCGAGGCGGGCGAGATCGTGGCCGGCATAGGCGGCGTTGTCCGGCACCACGAAATCGGCCAGGACCAGCCCCCACGACTCCAGTCCTTGGTCGAGGGCGGCGCGGGTCTGGCGACGCCCTTCCTCCGGCGTCTCGTTGGCAAATACGTCCTGCACCGAGGACTGCCAGGTGCTGTGCCAGTAGATCAGCCGATTGGAGCACACCCACACCACGGCGAGCGCGGCGGCCGCGATCACGCCCCATCCCCATGCGGGCAACGAATCGACCGGGAGGATGAGGTAGAGCCAATAACCGATAATCAGGGCCGCGACGGCGCGGAAGCCGCGCTCCATCGTCGCGGAGGACAACCGTCCGACCGAACCCACGCCCTCGGCCGCGATCATCGTCACGGTCGCCACGTTGCGCCAGATGGCCACGAGCAACACGAGCACCAGCAGCCCCACCACGCCCCAAAACACGGAATCGAGCACCGCACCCCTGAGCAACGCGTCGTCCGGCACCATCTCGTGGGCGGCGACGAGCAGCGGCGCGGAGAAAATCATCAGGCCGGTGGCGAGCAGCATCTCGACGCCGATCTGCGCGAGGCGACCGCGAACCAGTTTCCACACCAACGGCGAACCCTTGCTGGAGCGAATCTGCGCCAGCCAGCCGCTGTAGGCCTCCAGTGCGCGGGTGATCCAGCGCGGCTCGATCCGCTCCGCAAAACGCAGGATGCCCTCCGCGCGTTTGTTGACCAGCGGCGTGGCCAGCACGGTGAGGATGGAGACGCCCACCGCCATGGGGTAATACTGCGCGGGCAACACCGCCGTGCTCACGCCGAGCTGGGCGATGATGAAGGAAAATTCGCCCAAGGGCGTGAGCAGCAGGCTGGCCCGGCGGGCGTCGCGCGGGGCGGCCCCGCAAAGGATAAGAGCGGCGCCGGTGGCGAGCGGACGCGCCACCATCACAAACGCGAAGAGCCCGAAGATGAGCGGCCACACGTCGAGCAGCAGGCGCACCTCGATCATCATGCCGATGGAGACGAAGAACACGCTGCTAAACACGTCGCGCATGCCGGAGAAGGATTTCTCCACCCCGTTTTTCTGCGGCATCTCGGCCACGATGGCGCCGAGCAAGAAGGCCCCCAGGGCGAGCGAGTAGCCTGCCTTGGCCGCGCAGATGGCGAGCAGGAAGAGCACGCCGGCGACGATGATGGTCTGCAGCTCCGGATCGGCCTTGGCCTCGAGGCGGCGGAACAGGCGGGGAACGAGCAGCAGGCCGGCGCCGACCAGCAGGACGACGAAGGCGCTCATGGTGGCGAGCAGGCCGCCGACGTTGGTCCCGCCCTCGCCCTGTGTCTGGCTGGCGAGCACGGTCAACATCACGACCGCGACCACGTCCTCCATCACCGTGACGCCGAGCGCGCGTTGCGCGGAGCCCTCGTGGGAGAGTTTTAGCTCGTCCACAATCTTGGCGATCACCGCCGAGCTGGAGACCATGAACATACCGGCGATGAACAGCCCTTGCAGGGTCGTCCAGCCCGCGAGCAGGCCGAGCGCCTGGGTGAGGTTCATGACGAAAAACGCCCCCAGCCCGGTCGCGAGCAAGGTGGGCAGGCCCATGCGCCCGAGCTTGGTCAGGCTCAGGCCCATACCGATGGCGAACATCAGAAACACCAACCCGACCTGGGACAGCGTCTGGATGCGGTCCACATCGGTGATGAAGGAAAACGGCGGCGTGTAGGGGCCGATCAGAATGCCGGCGCCGAGGTAGCCGACGATGACGGAGAGCCCCACGCGTTTGCAGAGCACGCCGGCAAAGCCGGCGGCGAGCAGCACGACCGCGAGATCCTGGATAAAATTAATGCCATCCATGGAGCAAAACTCCCACGGATGGCACGCTTGCCAAGTCGAACCGCGCGACGGCGCGGCAAAACTTACTTAAACGCGACCGTGACCTGAATCTCGGTGGTCGAGTTCTTCGGCAGACCGGCCACCGTCACGGCGGCGCGGGCGTGGCGGCCGACGTCGCCAAACACCTCCACGAAAAGCTCGCTCGCGCCGTTGATCACCGCAGGGGCGTCGGCAAAGCCGGAGACGCCATTCACGTAGCCGCCGACGTAGAGGAAGGCGGTCACGCGATCCAGCGAGCCCAAGGCCTGCTTGATGTTGGTCAGCACGTTCAGCGCGCAGATTTTCGCGGACTCGCGCGCGGTCTCGATGGTGTGCTCCTTGCCCACCTGGCCGACATGGGTCATCTGGCCGTTGAAGGACGAAATGACGCCGGCGAGGATGAGCGTATCACCGTGGATGCGGTAGGGCAGATAGGCCCCGCCGGGCGCGGCAGGCGCGGGCAAGGTGAGACCGAGGGAGGCGAGTTTGGCTTCGATGGCGGACATAGGAGCGAGATTGGCCGCAAAAAGGCGGCGGCGGCGCAAGAAAAGACCGGGGCCGGGCGCGCGGGCTGAGGCGCTGTCTTCAAAATAGGCCGGTGCTCCGCGAGCGGGAAACCAAGCTCGGCCAAGGCACCCGAGGCGGAGGCGCGCCAGCGGCCCGTGCCACCGAGGGTAACGCCGGCCCAGCTTGGCTTCCCGCTCACCCGCAGGGCGTTAGCAGAGCATGGGTTTATTTTGAAGACAGCGC
>JALOTV010000410.1 GCA_025457685.1 Opitutaceae bacterium | reverse complement strand
CTGATCGTGCGCGAGACGATGTGGCTGAGCCGTCTGCACGATGCGATCCAGGTGTCGTTCGAGTGGTTCGACTACCAGACGCATGTTTTCACGCTCGATGAGCAGCGCTTTGGTAACCCTTCGCGCAAGGAGGAGCAGATCGTGGAGGACGACCGCGACGTTTCGCTGGCCGATCTGGATCTGGGCGCGCGGGACAAGATGATGTACCTCTACCAGTTTGGCGAGGGCTGGGAGGTGGAGATCCGCGTGGAGAAAACGCTCAGCGTGGAGAAGGGGGTGCATTATCCGTTCTGCGCCGGCGGCGAGCGGGCCGGACCTCCGGAGGACTGCGGAGGGCTGGACGCGTTTCACGACATGCTGGCCTGTATCAAGGAACCCAACACGGATCTCGGCCGCGAGTGGCTGGAGTGGCTCGGTCCCGTCTACGATCCGGAAGTCTGCGACGCGGCCAAGATCAACAAGGCGCTAAAGAAGCTCGGCAAGTAAGGCGGGCGCTTGGCTAAAAAAAGACCCAGAGCGGGTGTGCTCCAGGTCAGGAAATCTTTCTCGTTCTCTTTCTCTTGGATCGCGTCTGGAAGGGTGGGGCGCGTTGTCCCCAACGTGCCGGAGCGATGTCGCCCGCTTGCAGACATCTTATCGCAGACCGAGTCCAACCGGCGCGTTAAGGATAACGCGCCCCAGCCCGGAGTTTTTTGGGAACGTTCTCGTACTCTTTCTCGTTTTCACGACCGATTCGGAGGGAGAACGAGTAGGAGTAAGAGAACGAGAACGAGGCGGTCAGGGCTGGCTCAGGCTTTCGCGGCAGGCGCGGGAGCTGGGGCGGGCGCGGGCGCAGCCTCGGGCGTGGCGGAGGTGGCGGGTTTCGTCCACGGCCAGAGGCGGTTTTCGAGCTGGTAGTGCGGGGCGGCCCAGAGGTTGTAGCCGAGCCAGGCGCCGACCAGCAGGAGCAGCACGACGATCGTGAGGCGCTTGCGGCGGGCGGCGTCCTTGTCCTCGAAGGGGTCGTTGAGCAGGCGGGTCGAACCTGCGGGGATGATGGCGCGGTCGGTGAGGGAGGTGCCGAGGGGGATGTTGACCTTGACGCGGCCGTTCACGGCCCAGCCGTTGGCGTCGAGGATGGGGCCGAGGGTGCGCTGGCGGAGCTTGAGCCAGGCGATGATCATCGCGGGGCCGGAGATAACAAGGAGCAGGCCGACGAGGACGAGCGGGTATTGCCAGGGCTTGAGCTGGAAAACGTATCCGAGGATCAAGGTCAGGGCGCTGATGGCGCCGGTGATGGCCACGCCGATGGCGGCGACGGCGCCGACATCCACTTTCTTGGGCTCGGCGGGTTTCGCCTTGTCGGCGTTGGCGGTCTTTTCGGCGGCGGCGGCGAGTTTGTTGGAGGACTCGGCTTCGGCGGCGGCGGCGCGTTTGGCGACCTGTTCCTCGATCATGCGGAGGAATTTTTTATACGGTGCCCAGAAGGCCTGGCGGACGCTGATGGGGTTGTCCACGATGCTGGTGATGACGGCATCCCAGTCGCGGCCCTGGCGGTCGTAGAAGATGCCGTGGCGGCCGACGAAGAGGTAGTCGCTGTCGCCCTGGGTGATGCAGGCGGCGACATTCATCGGGGCGGAGCCGGGACGGGTGCAGGCGATGTAGGCGACGTAGACCTTGCTCATGGCGACGAGCGGGCTGGGGGCATCGACGCGGATGCAGAGGTCGCAGCTGCGGCTGTCGAGGTAGAGCGTGCCGGTCTGGAAGGTGGCCGGGTAGCGGGGGTCGTAGAAGTCGGAGAAGTTGACGAAATTCCGCAGGAGGGTGCCGAAGTCGCGATGGAGGCGGACGAGGCGGTCGACCGAGGCGATGGCGGCGGCCTGTGGGGCGAGCGCGAGGATGGCCTGGGCGCGGGCGAGGCCGAGGGAGGCGACGGCGGTGCCGGGTTTGGCGGCGAGCCAGCCGTCGTAGGCGGCGAGTTTGCCGGTGAGGGCTGACCAGTCCTCGGGGGTGAGGGTGGTCTTGGCGGCGCCGAGGAGCGGGGTGACGGCGTTTTTGTAGAGGGCGGCGAGGGCGTCGGCCCAGGCGGGATTCACGCCGGCGAGCAGGGGGAGGGCTTGGCTTTGCCGGGTTCGACGCGGGAGACGGGGAAGCTGGCGACTTCTTCGGAGGAAATTTTCAAGTCCTTCGCGGCGATGGCGAGGTACTCGGATTCCTGACGGTTGAGCGCGGAGAGGGCGCGTCCGTCGTAGTTGGCGAGGCGCACGCGGGCGAAGTAGTCATCGACTTTGGCGCGCACGGCGTTGACGGCGGCGGCGGCGGCGGCGGTGGCATCGCCGGCGACGAGGACTTCGGGGGTGGCACCTTGTTTGGTCCAGGCGGTGAAGGCGGCGAGCTCGGCGTAGAATTGATCCACCTTGGCCTGGTTGATGCCGGGTTTTCCGCTGCGGTCGGTCTCGGCACCGAGGGTGGCGAGGATGTCGGCGATGAGTTGTTTGGTGTCGGCATCGCCGGCGGCGTCGGCGGGGACGATGCCGTCG
>JALOTV010000409.1 GCA_025457685.1 Opitutaceae bacterium | reverse complement strand
GAACTCGAAATCACCGACCTGAACCGCCTCTACCTCGAAGCCGGCAAACTCCACGTCGAACTCCTCGGCCGCGGCACCGCCTGGCTCGACACCGGCACCCACGATTCGCTGCTCGACGCCGGCCAGTTCGTCGAAGTCATCGAAAACCGCCAGGGCCTTAAAATCGCCTGCCTCGAAGAGATCGCCTTCCGGCAAAACTGGATTTCCCGCGCCCAGCTCGACGAACAGATCAAGCGCCTCGGCAAATCCAGCTACGGCGCCTACCTCAAGAAGCTGGGCTGACGCCTCACCCGGCGTCAGACCTTCGCTTCGCTCCCGCGATCAGAACAACTCGTCCTGGGCGAGCTCGGCGCGGCGTGCGGGATTGGCCGTGCTCGTCTGCAGCAGCCAAGGCACCGTCATCGCCGCAAACTCGCGGCGACGACCGAGCGACAACAGCAACAGCGCCGCCGCCAGCGCATCGTACAGCGCCGCGTGGTAACGCCGACGCGCCGGCGGACAATCTCGGGCCGCGCGAAATCGGGCGCCACGCGCGGATAGGGCCACACAGACTTGATCAGGGCATTTTCCGCCTGCGCATAGTGCGCCGCCAGCGGCCCCGTCTCCCGCAGCGCCGCGAAGCGGCCAAACTCGTCCTTAAACGGAGCCTCGCCCGCGACCATCGTCGCGCTCAGGCCATGCAAGGCCTCATCGTCCGCACGCACCCGTCCCTGCGCGCGACACAGCCGGGTCTGCGTTTCCACCACCAGTCCGCCGCGGAGCGTCACCACGCCGTACTCGAGGATGCCGGACACGGTGCTCCCCTCGAAGTCGATGACGTGTATCGGGAGCTGATTCCAACGCATGGCCCACTGGCCTGCCCGCGAGGATTCAGAAAGACACGAACAAAATGTCCTCCGTCCTGTGCGCAAAAGTCTACCGCGCAGCCGACTGCTTTCTCCGTGATTTCACCGCTCACGTGTGTTTGGTCGTTGCCCATGATTCCCGATTCCCACCGAGCCTTTTTGATCGAGCTGGCCGAGCGCAGCGGCGATTTCATCCGGCCGTATTTCGCGAACCACGAGCTCACGGTGGAAATAAAATCCGACGATTCCCCCGTCACGATCGCTGACCGCGGCGCCGAGCAACTCATGCGGGACCTCATTGCCAAAAAATTTCCCTCCCACGGCATCATCGGGGAGGAATTTGGCGACGACCGGCCCGACGCCGAATGGACCTGGGTGCTCGACCCGATCGATGGCACCAAATCCTTCATGTCGGCCGTGCCGCTCTTCGGCACTCTCATCGCGCTCATGCACCGGGGACAGCCCGTGCTCGGCGCGATCCACCAGCCCATCCTCCGCCAGCTCATGATCGGCGACGGCCTCGCCACCACGCTCAACGGCCGGGCCGTCCGCGTCCGCCCCACAGCGCGGCTCGAAGACGCCACCTTGCTCACCAGTGATCCGCTCAACCCCGCCCGCCATCAGGACGGCGCGCGCTATGCCGGTCTGGAAAAACGCGTGCGTCTGTCCCGCACGTGGGGCGATTGCTACGGCTATCTCCTGCTCGCCGGCGGCTGGGCCGATCTGATGCTCGATCCGATCATGAACCCGTGGGACATCCAGGCGCTCATCCCGGTCGTGCGCGGAGCCGGTGGCGTGATCACCGACTGGCACGGCGGCGATCCGGTGAAAGGCAGTTCCATCGTCGCCGCCAACCCGATACTTCATCCCCAGGTGATCGCCGCGCTCGCCGGTTAAGCACTCGTCACCCGCTGAACTCCGGGGGCGCCGCCTACTTCGTGAAGTCGAACGATGACACGCGGAGATTCTGCCGAAGCACCGAGCTCCCGCCCGTGTTGGCCATGATGTCGAATTGCTCGATGCCGATGTAGGGCGAACGCTTCTGCAGAGCGGTGTAGAATTTCGTCAGAGACGTATAGTCCGCGTTGTTGATGGAGACATTCACGCTGTGGACGGAGAACTGGCTGGCCGGCTCGGTCGGCAGGCCGTTGATGTTGGTTTTCGAGCCGAGGCCCACCTCAACGGCGATGTTGTTGATCTCCGATTGGAGACGCACGCGGTCAAAGGTGCGGGCCCGGTCCAGGCGCTCAAACGAAGCGCTCGACCGGGCTTCGATGGACTCTTTCTGGGCCAGCGTCATCTCCTGCTCCTGGAGGTCGATCGAGGTGCTGCGCGTCTCGCGCCAGATCTTGCCGGCGCGTTTGCCGGCACCCGACAGCCACATCGCGGCGGCAGCGACGACGAGGACCACCAGCAGGATTTTTTCGCGCAACAGTCTGCTTAGGAAGAATGCTTTCATGATTGATCCGCCGCTTTCAACGAGCCGGTTTTGAAGGTTATCTTGAAACGGAAAAAAGTGGTGCCGCCGCGCGTCTCCTGCTCCTCGACGAGGACGGACTCGCATTCCGGCAGGGCGTTGAGCGCCGACTGAAACGTGACCACATCGCCGGACATGGACGTCTGTCCGCGCACATCGAGCGTGTACAGCGCCGATGAGAGCGCCGTGACCCGGGTGAACAC
>JALOTV010000136.1 GCA_025457685.1 Opitutaceae bacterium | reverse complement strand
GCCACCCCGCGCGGATCCGCCACCCCGCTGGTCTCCACCCACACGTGCTCGTAACGCCCGCTCCGCGCCAGACCGGCGATGGCCTCGCCCAGATCATCCGCGCCCGAACAGCACACGCACCCGTCGCCCAGCTCCACCACTTCCTGCGCGCCCACGATTCCGAGTTCCCCTCGTCTCGTCTCGTCCGCCCGCACCAAGGCGCCGTCCATGTTCACCGCCGCCACATCGTTCACCACCGCCGCCCAGCACGCCGGCGCGGAGCCCTCCCCCGCCGTGCCCGCCTGACTCAAAAGATGACGCAACAGCGTCGTCTTCCCCGCGCCGAGAAACCCGCAAAACACCGTCACCGGCATCTTTTCACCCGCCGCCGCCCTACGGGCCGCTTCGCTCTTTTGCGTATCGTTCATGGGCGACGCTTTGCCCTCGGCCCACGCCAGGCGCAAACCCCCGCCGTAGTAACCCTCAGTTTTTTACAAAGCCCGTTCATACCTAGCCCGTATACCGGTTCGTTGTCAGGCCCATCCATCTGCATAACTCTATGTATGTTAACCGCTCTGCAAATAAGTCGCCCAGCCCGCTCTATGCGCTCTGGGTGTGCGCGTCTGGCCCGGACCACCGTGCTCGCCTCTCTGACACTCGGCGCGCTGGCCTGTTACGCACAGAGCAACACCACCGTGAATCTCAACGGCATCACCCGCACGAGCAACGGCAGCGGCGGCTGGAACTACGACACCTGGAAACCCATCCGCGCGAGCAGCCCCGGCTGGGTGCATCAGACCGCCGACGGCTACCTCATCGATCCGGTCAACGACCAGCAAACCGGCCAATACGACTCAGACTTCGCCGGCAGCACCACCGCGCCGTCGTTTTTCATCCAGACCGGTCTGATCAACAACGTGGAGGTCATCGCCATGCGCGTGATCTTCAATACCTACGATCCCAACATCATCAGCGGCAAATTCTCCGGCAACCCCGTCAACGTGCGCATCGGCATCGACGCCACCGGCGACGGCGCGCTCGACCTCTACATGGGGCCGAATTTCCAAGGCACCCCCGGCCTCGTTTTCCAGCAGCCCGGCACCGGACTGAACACCTCCCCGAGCACCACCTCCACCGGCACGATCTTCCATCCCGGCGGCTCGCCTGCGCTTTCGGCCAATAACTTCAACTACGTCGAGCTCAACTCCGCCAACGCCTCCACCTACTACCCCGGCTGGACCACGCTGCCCGATGGCGGCAAGACCGTCTCCGAGGGCATGATGAGCTGGGCCATGCCCGTCGCGGACATCAACGCCGCGCTCGCCACCGCCCTCGCCGCCGTGGGCAAACCCGCCGTCACCATCTCGCCCTCCACTTTCCTGCTTTGGGTCGCCTTCACCGCCACCCAGAACAACTCCGTCAATCAGGACGCCTACGGCATGACCGCCGCCGACAACCAGGGCATCCTCTGGAGCCAGTTTGTGGACCGGATGAACGCCTACGGCTCGCCCGTCCCCGAGCCCTCATCCTACGGCTTGTTTCTCGGCCTGGGACTCACCGCCGGCGCCTTCTTCCGCCGGCGCCGCGCCCCTCGCGCCGCTTCCTGAAATCGCATGCTGGATTGGCTAAGGCTCTGGCCCGAGTTTCTCCGGCTAAACCTGCAAAAGGCCCGCCACCGCCGCCGGCTCCGCCGCGCTCCGGCCGGTGTCGCTCCACCCGCCCCCTGCCAGTCAGCCTCCGATAGCGGGCGCGCCGGCATCACGCGTTGCGAGGCCTGCCACTGCGTCCGGCGCGCCACCCGCTACCGCTTGGTCTGCCCCGCCCTCGAAGTCCGGGGTTCCGAAGGCCTCTGCACGCTGAATGCCGCCGAGGTGCGGCCGCTCTGGGGCCGGGCCGCCGCCGGCCTCATGCTTCCGCCTGCCTCCGTGCTCGTTCTGCTCGGCCTCGCCATCTGGGCCGTGCTGCAAGCGCAGGGCCTGCGCTCCCTCGATCCGCTCTCCGTGCTCTGGCCGCCGCGCTGGTCGGAGATAGCCGAGGCGCGGCGCCACCATTTTCAATCCCTCGCCGTCGAAGCCTTCGCCGCCGGCGATCCAGCCTCCGCCACCATCGCCCTGTTTTCCGCCGCCCAGACCGGACACGGCACGCAGGAGGAGAACCAGCGCCTCGCCCGTCTCGCCACCTTGGGAGGCTACCACAGCATCACCGATGCGATCCACACCGCCGACCTCGCGCGCCACCCCGCGCGGGCCGACGCCATCGCCACCGCCTGGCACGACGACTTGCTCATCGGCGACCGGCCCGGCGAACTCGCCCGCCTAGCCCTCGCCCGCCTCGCCAGCCCGGATTCCCCCCGTGGTGTTTGGCTCGCAGCCTTTCTCGAAAGCATCCGCCACCCCGGCGTCGCGGCCCCCTTGCTCGCAGACTCCGAATTAACCCTGCCCCACCCCGGCCTGCGCCATGCCCTCGCCGCCCGCGCCGACCTCGATGCTGGCCGCCCCGCGCGCGCCGGCGACCAGCTCATCGCCCTCGCCGGCCTCCGCCCCGGCCCCGAGGTCCGCCGCTTTCTCACCCTCGGCTGGCTAAGCGTGGGCGACGCCCGCCGCGCCCTCGCCGCCGCGCTCGATCCTTCCCACCCCGCCGCGCCCGGCGAACCGGCCTTGCTCGCCTACGCCGTGCTCGCCCGGTCGGGCGACACCGACCAGGCGCGCGCCGCGCTACGTCCCTTGCTCGCCGATCCACGCCATCGCCTCGCCGTGCTCTCCGCTCTCATCGAAACTCCAGACGCCGTGCTCGTCGCCGAACTGCATGCCGCCGCGCCACCCGCCGCCGACACCGGCCATCGCGAACTCTCCGCCCGCTGGCTGGCCGCGCGTCGGGCCGCCGCGCCCGAACTCGCCGCCACCTACGCCACCACGCTGGCGCTGGCGGGGCGCGCCATACCCGCCGAACTCCTCGGCGCCGACCTCGCCTCCGCTTCGCGCCAGCCACGCGGTCTCGCCGTGGCCATCCTCTCTCTCGACCGGGAAATCCTCTACGCCCTCCGCGCGCCCGAGCTTCCGCGCTCCCTCCAGGCCTTGGGCGTCATGCCCATCTCCGCCTTAAAGACCCGCGAAAAGTGAAACGCGTCCGCGAAGCCCAGATCCGCCGCCACCTGCTTCACCCGCGCCCCCTGCTCCAGCAGTCGTTCCGACGCCAGGCGCATGCGTCGCCGGCGCAGATAAGCCCCGGGCGTCGTGTCGAGAAAACGCCGGAACAAGCGGCATAGCGTCTCGGTGCGCAGCCCCGCCGCCGCCGCCAAATCCGCCGCCCCGCGCAAACGCGCCGCCTCCGCATCCACCAGCAGACGACACCGCTCGAAGGTCTGGCGAGAGCCCTCCGCATCTCGCGCGCCGGCGTCCGCGCCCGCCGCCTCGAGTTTTAACAACACCACCTCCGCCAGCGCCCGACCTATAGCCTCGCTCGCCGCGCCGCCCGCCTCCATCTCCCGCACCAGCCATTCCCAGGCGTCGCGGATCTCGCCCGGAGTCGAGACCTGCCGCACCCGGGACCGCCCCAGCCCGCTGCGCACCACCCGCGCCGCCGCATCCGGACCGTCGAGCCACAGGTGGTAGCGCTTGAGCGGCCGGGCTGGATCGCTCCGCAGCCCCACCCGCGTGTCCGGACCGGCCGCGAACACCGAACCCGCCGCCAGGGCCTGGCGCAGACCGCCCAGCTCCACCCAGCCGCGTCCGGCCGCGATGTATTCGATTTGGTGATACGGAGAATCCCGCCGCTGCTCGTAGGCCCCGCCGGCGAGGGCCGCGCGCCCCGCTCCCGCCACCCGCCAGTCGGCGTCGTCGCGTGTCCTGGCCGGCCGTGTTTCGGAATCGGTTTTCATGCTCGTGCGCTGCGGCCTCATGCGAGCCGCCCGCGGGCATGCGGCGCGAGCTTGAAAAAGCGCCCGTCCGCCTCCGCCCTTGTGGCATGGCCCGCATCGCCGATCTCCCTCCGCTCCCATCCACGCCCGCGCCGGGGCTTTATCGCCACTACAAGGGCGCGCTCTACGAAGCCATGGGCGTGGTCCGGCACTCGGAGGACCTTTCCCCGCTCGTGCTCTACCGTCCGGTGCATGAATCCGGCGCGCCCATCGACGGCGTGCTCTGGGTGCGGCCCCACGCGATGTGGAGCGAGCCTGTCGTCCACGCCGGCCGCACCGTGCCGCGCTTCGCCCCGGTGGGTTGACGCCCCGGAGACTCCACGTCCCGTTCCCCGCCGTGCCCGCCGATTCCGATTTCGCCAGCCTCCCGCCGCTGCTCGCCACCTTGTTGGTGTTCGAGCTGGGCCTCGCCCTGTTGGGCGCCGCGCTGCTCCTGCGCAACCTGCGCACCGCGCATCTCCGCGTGCTGGGCTTGGCGCCCTCCGGCCTGGCACCGTCGCCGTTCCGCGCCACGGAGATGTTCCTCGCCGCCGCGTTTGCCTTCGGCGGCGCGATCATCTTCCAGGTCATCGCCGGCCAACTCGCCGGCCGCTGGCTGCCGCAACGCGAAACCGACGGGATGAGCCTCCACGATGTCGTGCTCGGCGGCGGCTTCCAACTGGGCCTGCTCGCCGGGATCGCCCACGCCTGGTTCTGGCACCTGCGCCCCTCACGGCGCGTGCCCGAACCGGACGAGACGCCCGTTCCGCCGTGCAAGGTCACCCTGCGCGTGGCCGCCATCGAGGGCGTCCGCACGTTTATCACCGCCCTGCCCTTGGTGGCGCTCACCGGCTTCGCATGGAAGGCCCTGCTCGATTTGCTTGGCGTGGACGCGCGTCCCCAGGACCTCGTCGCGCTGTTCGCCTCCTCCGGCGACCACTTCGCCCTCGGTCTCATCATCGTGCTCGCCGTCTTTGTCGCGCCCGTCACCGAGGAGCTGGTTTTCCGCATCGGCCTGTTTCGCTGGCTGCGCACCCGCACCCTGCGCGGCGTGGCCCTTTTGCTCCCCGCCTTCACCTTCGCCGTTCTGCATGGCAACACCGCGGCGCTCCTGCCGCTCGTCGCCCTCGCCATCCACCTCGCCTTGGCCTATGAGCGCGTCGGCCATCCGCTCGTGCCCGTCCTCGCCCACTCGCTTTTCAATCTCAACACCCTCGTGCTGCTCCTCGCCGGCATCGAGGTCTGAGCCCTCTTTCGCTTAGTCCCCGTGCATCCTTTCTCCGACCAGCCCGCGCAAACCGTCGCCGCCCTAGGCGAACAAAACCTGCTCCGCCACATTCGCCGCTGGCTGGGCTCGGCCATGCCCGCCGCACCCCACGGCATGGGCGATGATTGCGCCGTGCTGCCCGCCACGGCTCTGCCGAGGGGCAAGCGCCCGCTCCTGACCGTCGATCCGGTTATCTACGGCGAACACTTCGACGACGCCATCGCCCCGCGCGCGGTCGGCCGGAAACTGCTCGCGCGCAATCTCTCCGACCTCGCCGCCATGGGAGGACGCCCGGTCGCGGCCGTGGTCTCGCTCGCGCTCGATCCGCGCACCCGCCTCGATTGGCTGGAGGCGTTTTATCGCGGCCTCGCCGCCACCGCCCGCCGTCACCAAACGCCCGTGGTGGGCGGCGACATCGCCACTCACCGGGGCGGCCTCGTGGCCTCGCTCACCCTGGCCGGCGTCACCACCAGCTCGCGCGCCGTCACCCGCTCGGGTGCGGCCGTGGGCGACTTCATCGCGGTCACCGGCGTGCTCGGCGGCAGCCTTTCCTCGGGCCACCACCACGCCTTCACCCCGCGCCTCGCCGAGGGCGCGTGGCTCGCCGCCCGCCGCGAGGTCTCCGCCATGATGGACGTCAGCGACGGCCTCGCCAAAGACCTTCACGCGCTGGTGCCCGCCCGCGCCAAGCCGCTTCTCTTCGGCGACCTCATCCCGCGCCGCAAGGGCTGCGACCTGCGCGCCGCCCTCACCGACGGCGAGGACTACGAGCTGCTCTTCACCGTGCGGGGCACGCCGGCCGCCGCCGCCCGCCTCGCCGCCGACTGGTCGCGCGCTTTCCCCCGCACCCCGCTCACCGTGATCGGACGTCTCGCGCCTGCCTCCGCGCCCTCCGCCGGCGCGCTCGATCTCTCCGCCTACCATGGATTCGAGCATCTTCGCTGAACTCCGCGCCGGCGTCGCCACCGCCTCGGCCGAGGACACGCGGGCGCTTGCCGCCCGCCTCGCCGCCGCCGTCCCGGCAGGCACGGTGCTCGCGCTGCATGGCGACCTCGGTGCGGGCAAGACGACCTTCACCCAGGGTTTCGCGCGCGGCCTCGGTATCCAGGAATCCATTACCAGCCCCACGTTCAACATCTTCACCCTCCACCGCGGCCCCGGCCCCGACGGCGCGATCCGCACGCTGGTGCACCTCGACGCCTACCGGCTCGATGGCGGAGCCCAGCTGGAGGACCTCATGATCGACGACTTCCTCACCCCACCCTGGTGGCTGGTGGTGGAGTGGCCGAGCAAGGTCGCCGACTGGCTCCCGCCCGGAGCCCTCCATCTCGAATTGGGCCATCTGCCCGATCGTCGCCACCACCTTCGTCTGCGCGCATGAGCCCCGATCCGCAGCACGCCTCCTGGCCCGCCTTCAAGGAGTGGGCCGCCATCGTCTCCGCGCTTGGTGCCGGCGCCCAGTCGCTCATCCTGCGCAAAGGCGGCATCGCCGAGGGTAAGGGCGGTTTCGATCCCGACCGCGCCACTCGTTTCTGGCTCTACCCGACCTCGTTTCACGCCCAGCTCGACAAGCTCAAGCCCGCCGCCGCCGCGTTCTTCGATCCCCTCGCCCAACACGCTTCGCCCGTCGCGCTCGATACCTACGCCGAGATCATCTCGCACCGCTTTGTGACCGATTGGGATGCCGTCGCCGCACTCGATTCACGTCACCTCTGGACCGAGGCGACCGTCCGCGAGCGCTTCGACTGGTCACGCCCCGCTGGCCTGCACGTGCTGGAGGTCCGAGTCTTCCGCCTCGCCCACCCCGCGCCGCTGCCGGCCGGATCGGACATCAGCGGCTGCAAATCTTGGATCGACCTACCCTTGGGGGACCCGAAACAGCACAGCGCTTGTCCCGTCACCGCGCGAGCCTAGGCGGCGTTGTCTGACGTTCAGACAAACGTTCTCAGCCCGCCCTTTCGATTTCACTTGGCAGGCAGGGCTGGCGGAGTCCTTTGTCCGGTCTTGTTTTTTTGCTTCACGTGGCGCGCCCCCTCTCTGCGCCACGCAACCGTCATCACCCCATGGCCCTCCCTCTCTCCCGACAAAAAGCACTCCGCGAGTGGAAGCTGTATTTTTTTATCATCCCGTCGCTGATCCTAGTCGCGACGTTCTCCTACTTCCCGGCGGCGTCCGCCATCTACCACAGCTTCTTCGACTGGCAGGGCGGCGATAACAAACAGCTCATCGGCCTCGCCAACTTCCAGCGCGCCCTGAGCGACACCGTGCTGTGGGATTCGTTCAAGACCGTCTCGATCCTGATCGTCTTTAATCTCTTCAAGATGATCCCGTCCATCGCCATGGCGGTGATGATCCATCGCCTCAAGAGCGACGCCTCCCAGTATTTCTACCGCGTCATGCTCGTGGTGCCCATGATCGTGCCGTCGCTCGTCACGCTCTTCATCTGGAAGTTCTTCTTCGACCCCAATCTGGGCGTGTTGAACAACATCCTCGATTTCACCGGGCTCAAATCCCTGCTCGTCTCCCTCGACAGCTTCTTCGGCTGGGGCGTCTTTTTCGACAACGTGCCCATCGGCTGGCTCTCCCAGCCCGAGCTCATTCTGCCCGCGCTTTTCCTCTGGGGCTTCCCTTGGATCGGCACCGTGGGCGTGCTCATCTACCTGGCCGGCCTGCAATCCATCGGCCAAGAGGTTTACGAAGCCGCGGAGCTCGACGGCGTCGGCCCCTTCAAAAAGTTCCTCTACATCGAGCTGCCCCTCATCCTCACCCAGGTGCGCCTGTCGCTGATCCTCCTCATCATCGGCACGCTCCAGGGCTACGGCCTGCAACTGCTCTTGCTGGGCGACACCGGCGGCCCGGGCGGCCGCGGCATGGTGCCCGGTCTCTGGATGTATAAC
>JALOTV010000135.1 GCA_025457685.1 Opitutaceae bacterium | reverse complement strand
CCGAAGGCGACCTCCTCCGACGAGCTTTTCGGCCCATTCTCGGAGGTCGCCTTCGGCGGATCTACCCTCTCTCGGTTTCACGCGGTTGGACATACAAGGCCGCCAAGGAACGGCAAAGGTTCGGACAGTGGAGCTGCCTTGCTTTGCGGTCTTGGTTTGGGACTTCGCGCCCTGGCGTCAAAAATCTGACTAGCTGTGGGGCTGGATCAGACGTGCGCGACCACGTCGGAGACGGGGAAGCGGACCTTCTTGGCCGTGGCGTATTTGTCGGTCGCGGCGCGGTAGCCGGCCGAGCAGGCGACGACGGAGGCGAACTCGGTGCCGGTGAGGCCGAGGATGTCGTCGTAGGCGGCGGGGTTGATGCCTTCCATGGGGCAGGCGTCCACACCGAGCAGGGCGGCGGCGGCCATGAACTGGCCGAGGGCGACGTAGATCTGTTTGGTCGCCCAGGTGTCGATCTGGCCGGAGGCGGAGAGGTTGTTGACGAAGCCGACCATCATGCCGCGGTAGCCGGCGAGGGATTCGGGGGTGTCGCCGCGGAGCGCCATCTGGCGGGCGAGGAAGCGGTCCACGTGGGCCTCGTTGACACCCTTGCGCACGGCGAAGACGACGTGGTGGGAGCAGTCGGTGACCTGGGGCTGGTTCCAGGAGACGGGGCGTAGTTTCGCTTTCACCTCGGGGTTGGTGACGACGAAAAACTTCCAGGGCTGGAGGCCGAAGGAGGAGGGGGCGGAGACGAGGGCGTGTTCAAGGGCGGCCCAGGTGTCGCCGGGAATCTTTTTAGCCGGGTCGAACTGCTTGGTGGCGTAGCGCCAGTCGAGAGCGGAGGTGAGCTGGGTGGTGGGAACGGGAGACATGTTAGGATGTAGTGGGAAAATTGATACGGAGTGATCAGTCGGTGACTTCGGTGAGGAACGGGTAGTCGGTGTAGCCGGCGCGGGAGGCGGGCACGTAGAAGGTGGAGGTGTCGGGCCGGTTAAGCGGGGCGTTTTTGAGGAAACGGAGCGGGAGGTCGGGGTTGGCGAGGAAGGGGACGCCGTAGGCGATGGCGTCGGCCTGGCCTTCGCGGATGGCGGCCTCGCCGGCGTCGCGGGTGAAGCCGCCGTTGCGCACGAGGGCGCCGGTGAAATGCTGGCGGGCGATGCGGGCGAGTTCGTATTCGGCGGGGCGGTCGAAGTGGTCGTGGCGGATCTCGAGGAAGCCGAGGTGGCGTTTCTCGCTCTCGGCGGCGACGTGGGCGACGAGCGCGGCGGGGGCGGAGTCGGCCATGTCGTTGAAGGGCACGAGGGGCGAGATGCGCAGGCCCACGCGGCCGGCGCCGAAGACGGCGATGGCGGCGTCCACGGTCTCGAAGAGCAGGCGGGCGCGGTTGGCGATGGAGCCGCCGTAGGCGTCGGTGCGATCGTTGACGGAGTCGCGGAGGAACTGGTCGATCAGGTAGCCGTGGGCGCCGTGGATCTGCACGCCGTCGAAGCCGGCGAGGCGGGCGTTGGCGGCGGCCTTGGCGAAGGCGGCGACGATGCCGGGAATCTCGTCGGTGCGCAGGGGGCGCGGCGCGGGGTAGGGGAGTTTGCCCTCGGGGGTGTGGATGGTGTCGTTGCGGATGGCTTTGTCGGAGGACGAGACGGGCTGGACGCCTTTGTTCAGAGCGGGGTGGGTGGCGCGGCCGGGGTGCCAGATTTGCAGGTAGATGCGGCCGCCGGCGGCGTGGACGGCGTCGGTGACGCGTTTCCAGCCGGCGACGTGGGCGGTGGAGTGGATGCCGGGCTGGTGGGGCCAGGCCTGGGCGTCGGAGGCGACCATAGTGGCCTCGGCGATGAGGAGGCCGGCGGAGGCGCGCTGGGCGTAGTAGTCGGCCATGAGGTCGCCGGGGACGTTGTCGGCGTCGGCGCGCACGCGGGTGAGCGGGGCGAAGAGGACGCGGTTGGGAATGGAGAGGGAGCCGAGTTGGCCGGGGGAGAGCAGTTGCATGGGAGAGATTGAACGAAGGTTTTTTAGAGCGGCTGGTCCTGGCGGGCGGTATCGGCGAGGAGCTGGACGATCTCGTCGCGCGTGATGGGGCCGGCGGCGTCGATGGATTTGCCGTCGCCGTAGGTCTTGACCGTGTAGTCGGCGATGGCGGCGAAGTCGGCGGCGCTGAAGCCGAGCGAGGCGGCGGACTGGCGGAGGTGGTTGGCGGCGAGCCAGCGCTCGAAGGCCGCGACGAAGCCGTGGGCGCGCTCGGTCTCGGAGCCGGCGAGGCCGAAGAGGCGGGCGCCGAGCTGGGCGAAGCGCGCGGTGGAGCGGCCCTTGGCGAGCAGGAGGCGGAAGTAGGCGGGGAAAATCGTGGCGAGGCCGCGGCCGTGGGCGAGCTCGGGGCGGACGCCGCTCATGGCATGCTCGATGGCGTGCATGGGGAAACCGCTGGGAGAGCGGCCGGCACCTTGGAGGCCGCCAAGCGCGAGGGTGGATGCCCAGAGCAGATGGCCGCGGAGGGTCTCGTCGCCGAGGTTGGCAAGCTGGCGGGGAAGCGTATCGAGGACGGTCAACATCACGGCCTCGGAGTGGCGGTCGGCGAGCGGGGATGCGTCGTCGCCGGCGAGGTAGTTTTCAAACACGTGGCTGAGGATGTCGGCCGCGCCATCGGCGGTCACGGCGGCGGGCACTGCGGTGGTGAAGCGCGGATTTAGCCAAGAGACGCGGGGTTTGAGGAATTCGTGGCCGAGGACGGATTTGCCGCGCGAGGCGCGGTGGGAGATGACCGAGTAGGCGGTCACCTCGCTGGCGGTGGCGGCGGTGGTGGCCACGCAAGCGAGCGGAAGGGCGGCGGTGAACTGGCCGGCCTTGGCGCCGCCGAGGGTGTAGGGCCAGACATCATCGGCGCCGGGGGTGGCGGCGAGGGCGGCGATGCCCTTGGCGGCGTCCATCGCGGAGCCTCCGCCCAAGGCGACGACGAAATCGCAGCCGGCGGCGCGGAGCTCGGCGGCGGCGCGGTTGATGGTGACGGCTTCGGGGTTGGGCTCGATGCCGGCGAAGTGGGTGACCTGCACGCCGGCGGCGGAGAGGAGTTTGGTCACCTCGGCAAGGTAGCCCAAGCGGACGACGGAGCCGGAACCGGTGACGACGAACGCGTGGCGGCCGAGCTTGGCGACGGAGGCGGCGAAGGCCGCGCCCTGGTCGGCGCCGAAAAAGAGCTCGGTCGGAATATGAAGCGTAAACGAATGCATAGGGAGTGAGCGGAACTTATTTAGTTTACCAATTAGTAAAGTTGAGGGACGCGAAAATCAGCGGGCGCGCGTCGAGGTGGCGGCGGGCGCGCGGGCCTTGAGCAACTCCAAGCCGCGCGCGGGGAGGTGTTTCAGGATTTTCAGATCGTTCATGATCCGGGCTTGGGTGAGGAGCCCGTCGATGAGGGCGAAGAGGGCGGTGGCGGTCTCGGCGGGATCGCACGGGGCGATGGCGCCGGCGGCGACGGCGTCGCGGATGGCGGATTCGTAGTAGCGGCGTTTTTTTGCGAAGATCTCGCGGATGGCGGCCCCGACGTCGGCCTCGTGGGTGGAGACCTCATTGCCCACCGAGCAGAGCGGGCAGCCGAGGACCTTGCCGTGGTCGCGGGCAAGCTCGGCCTGGAGAGTTACGAGGGCCTGGAAATAATCCTGGAAGCGCCGGAGGGGCTCCTTGTCCACGGAGAGATGTTCGTCGAGGAACGGTTTCCAGCGGGAGCGCCACATCTCGTCGATGGCGGCGACGGCGAGCTCGGCCTTGCCGGGGAAGAAGTGGTAGAAGCTGCCTTTGCGGACATCGGCGCGGCGGCAGATGTCGTCCACGGTGATGGTGCCGTAGCTTTGCTCCCACATGAGGTCGAGGGTGGCGGCCATGAGGCGGGCTTTGGCGTCGGAGGTGCGTCCCATGGGTTTAGTTGACCAAATAGTCTAGTGACACAGGAAAACGTTTTCCGCGAGTTTTCAAGCGTGGCGAGCGATTGGGATGAATCGGGGCGTGAAATGCGGGCCACGGTGGACCAAGGTGTTCTTTTTCGCGTCATGTCTGTGCCCCCGAACCCCGCCCCCGCGTCCGCCTCCGACTGGTTGTTGGTGAGGCGACTGCTTGGGTTGGCGTGGCGGTATCGGGCGCGGTCGGTGCAGGTGCTGGCCTTGCAGTTCATCTTGCTCGGGCTGGGCATCGCGGGGTTGGCGGCGACGGGGCTGGGCATCGACTACGTGCGGCACGTGGCGGCGGGGCAGGGACCGGACGGGGTGGATCTGGTGCCGATGCCGCATGTGGCGTTTTTGCCCGATCCGCCGACCGACTGGAGGCCGATGCAAGTGCTGGCCGTGATCGCGGGCGGCATCCTGTTGTGCGCGGCGCTGCGGGCGTGGCTCAACTACACGTATGCGGTGGCGGTGAACGTGCTGGTGCAGCAGCGGCTGGTGGTGGACCTGCGCAGCGAAGTGTATGCGAAGCTGCAGCGGCTGGACTTCCGGTTTTACGATGCGAACACGACCGGCTCGATCATCACCCGCGTGACCGGCGACGTGCAGAACGTGCGCATGTTTCTCGATCAGGTGCTGATCCCCGGGATCATCATGGGCGTGTCGCTGGCGGTGTATGTGGCCTACATGGCGAGCCTGAGCCCGGCGCTGACCCTGGCGTGTCTGGCGACCACGCCGATCCTTGTGGCGGCCTCGGTCGTATTCTCAAAGCGGATACAGCCGCGCTACGCGGCGAACCGCACCCTGGTGGAGCGGGTGGTGCAGCATTTCACCGAATCGCTGCAGGGCGCGCAGGTGATCAAGGCCTTCGGGCGCGAGGACGAGGACCGGGCGGCCTTCACGGCGCGCAACGACGAGGTGCTGACGCACCAGCGTGGGGTGTTTTGGCGGGTGAGCCTCTTCTCGCCCGGGGTGGGTTTGCTGACCCGGGTGAATCTGCTGGTGCTGATCGCGTTTGGCGGGTGGCTGGTGATCCAGGGGAAGCTGCCGCTGGGCGCGGGTTTGGTGGTGTTTGCCGGCCTGCTGGAGCAGTTTTCCGGGCAGGTGAACCAGGTGGCGACGATCGTGAACAGCGTGCAGCAATCGCTGGTGGCGGCGCGGCGCGTGTTCGAGATTCTGGACGCGCCGGTGGCGGTGACGGACCGGCCTGACGCGCCGCGCCGCGAAGTGCGGCCCGGGGCGGTGCGCTTCGAGGGTGTGAGCTTTGGCTACGCCGGGGCGGATGTGCCGGTGTTGCACGACATCGAGCTGGATGTGCCGGCGGGGCGCTGCGTGGCGATCCTGGGGGCGACGGGCGCGGGCAAGAGCGCGCTCATGAGCCTCATCCCCCGCTTCTTTGATCCACACGCGGGACGGCTGCTGATCGACGGGGTGGATGCGCGCGACTATCGGGTGGAGGATCTGCGGCGCGGGATCGGGATCGTGTTTCAGGAGAGTTTCCTTTTTTCCAACACCATCGCGGCGAATCTGTCCTTCGGTGCGCCGGACGCGACCCGCGAGCAGATCGAGCGGGCGGCGAAGATCGCGCAGGCGCACGAGTTCATCCTAGCCCTGCCGAAGGGCTACGACACGGTGCTCGGCGAGGGCGGCAACACGCTCTCGGGCGGGCAGCGCCAGAGGTTGGCGCTGGCGCGGGCGCTGGTGCACGAGCCGGCCATCCTGCTGCTTGACGATCCGACGGCGGCGATCGACGCGCAGACCGAGCACGAGATCTTCGCGGCGCTGGACAACGCGATCAGCGGGCGGACGACCTTCATCGTGGCGCACCGCGTGAGCACCCTGCGGCGGGCGGATTTTATCATCGTGCTCGAGAACGGGCGCATCGTGCAGCGTGGCACGCACGCCGAGCTGATGCGCCAGCCCGGGGCGTATCGGCGCGTGGCCGCGTTGCAGTTGCTTGATCCTCGGGAGCTGGACGCCGACGGCGGGGCGCGCGAAGGGGAGGCCGGCAAATGAACAAACCGAAGGCATCGACCGACCGCGTGGCGGACCGGCTGGGCGGCGGGCTGGACCCGCGGCACCAGCTCACCCTGGTGACGCGGCAGCGCGACGAGGACGAAGACGTGCCGCAGCGGCCGCTGGAGTGGGGCATTATCTGCCGCCTGTGGAGCTATGCGGGCGTGCTCCGGGCCAAGCGCAACGCGCTGGTGGTGTTGACGATTTTGCGCGCGGTGCAGCTGCCGGCGCTGACCTGGATAATGAGCGCGGCGATCGCCGGCCCGGTGGCGGCGGGCGACACGCGCCTGCTTTGGCTGATGGCGTGCGGCTACGCGTTGCTCGCGCTGGTGACGGAGGGGATGTTCCACTTTCGCATGCGCTACGCGCAGGAGCTGGGCGAGACGGTGGTGCATCGCCTGCGGGTGGAGTTGTTCGCCAACGTGCAGCGGCAGCCGATGGCGTTTTTCCATCGCACGAAGCTCGGGCGCGTGCTCGGGCGCGTGACCTCGGACGTCGAGGCGCTGCGCTCGGCGATTCAGGATGTGTTTTTCGTCTCGATCGTGCAGTTCGGGCAGATGCTGGTGGCGGCGGGCCTGATGCTGTGGCTGGATCCGGTGCTGTTTCTGGTGGTGCTCGGGCTGGCGCCGGTCATCTGGAAACTGAACCTGCATTTCCGGGATCGCATCAGCCGGCAGGCCCGCGCGGCGACGGAGAGTTTCTCGCGGGTGACGGCGACACTGGTGGAATCGGTGAACGGCATCCGCGTGACGCAGGGCTTTGTGCGCGAGGGGCTGAACGCGGGCTTTTTCCGCTCGTTGCTGGCGGATCACTCCAAGCACAACACGAACCTCGCGCGCAGCTCGGCGATCCTGCAGCCGATGCTTGAGCTCAACAGCCAGTTCTTCATCGCGGCGCTGCTGCTGCTCGGCGGCTGGCGCACCTTTGCCGGGCAGATGGAGGCGGCGGAGGTGATCAAGTTCTTCTTTTTTGCGGGCCTCTTCTTCCATCCGCTCACGGTGATCGGCAACCAATACAACCAAGCTCTGGTGGCGATGGCGGGGGCGGAGCGGGTGTTTCGCCTGATGGATCTGAAGCCTGATTGGACGGACGCTCCGGAGGCGACGGAGCTGCCGCGTCCGCAGGCGACGGCGGGCGAGCAGGTGCGGGGCATGCGGGTGGAATTTGACCGGGTGAACTTTTCCTACGAGCCGGGGCGGCCGGTGCTGCGCGATGTGTCCTTCACGGCGGAGCCCGGTCAGACCATCGCGCTGGTGGGGCACACGGGCAGCGGCAAGAGCTCGATCATCAATCTGGCGACGAAGTTTTATCTGCCGGAGTCGGGCGAGGTGAAGCTCGATGGACGGGATGTGCGCGGGCTGACGGGCAAGTCGATCCACCGGCAGCTCGGGCTGGTGACGCAGCAGAATTTCCTCTTTGGCGGCACGGTGCTGGAAAACCTGCGCTTTGCGCGGCCGGAGGCGACGGAAGAGGACGTGCGTGCGGCGGCGCGAGAGCTGGACTCCCTCGACGTGCTGGAGGCGCTGCCGCGCGGCCTGCACACCGAGGTGGGCGAGCGGGGCGCGAGCCTTTCGCTCGGGCAGCGGCAGCTGGTGTGCTTCACGCGGGCGTTCCTGGCCGATCCGCGGCTGGTGATCCTGGACGAGGCGACGAGCTCGATCGACGCGCTGACCGAAGCGCGCCTGCAGGCCGCGCTAGCCAGGCTGGTGCACGGGCGCACGAGCCTGGTGGTGGCGCACCGGTTGAGCACGATACGGCGGGCGGACCTCATCCTTGTGCTCGACCAGGGCCGGGTGGTGGAGCGCGGCACGCACGACGCGCTGGTGGCGGCGGGCGGGCACTACGCGCGCCTGCACGAGCAGTTCGCGTCGGGCGGCGGGGCGCATGCGTAGTGAGTTAATGGATACGCCGTTGGCCTGCACCGGAGGGTGCGCGTTGACGGACCTGCGCCGCGCACCAAGTCGCGGGACACGCAAGTTTGAATTTTTCCCTCTGGGAAAGGCGTTTTTAGCGTAAAAAATTGCGGTTGCTTTCGCCCGGCGCGCCCCTACGCCCGAAGACGACGCTATGGCCACCACCAAACGTAAACCCAACGCAGCCTTCATGAAACCGGTTCAGCCTGACGACGTCCTCGCGGCCGTGGTCGGTGCCAAACCCCTCCCCCGCACCGAGCTCACCAAGAAGCTCTGGGACTACATCAAGAAGAACGGTCTCCAGGACAAGAAGGTGAAGACCCAGATCAACTCCGACGACAAACTGAAGGCCATCTTTGGTGGCAAGAAGTCCGTCAGCATGTTCGAGATGACCAAGCTCGTCTCGGGTCACATCAAGAAGTAAGCGCTTAGTCGTCCCCCAAGACACTAATTCCCCGGCCGCCGCATCCTTTAGGGTGCGGCGGCTTTTTTGCGCGTGCGGCGCGCGGTGCCTGGGGCACGGGTGCGAGCGGTTTTGACAGGGCGGGCGGGTGCGAGCGTGATGGGCCTTTCGACATGATGCCCGGCTACTGGTCCTTGCTAGAGTTGGTGCTGCCCGTGTTCGCGGTGATCGCGGCGGGGGCGGCGGCGCGGCGTGCGAACTGGCTGAAGCCGGAGGCGGACGAGTCGCTGCTGAAGCTGGTGGTCAACCTGCTCTACCCCTGCCTGATCTTCGACCACGTGTTGGGCAACGCGGCGCTACGCTCGCCGGGCAACCTGCTTTATGGACCGCTGCTCGGATTTGCCTCGATGGCGTTTGGCATCGGGCTGGCGTATGCGGTGGCGAGGCGGGCGGGGTTTGAGAAGGGCTCCGGGCTGCGCACCTTCGCTTTCAGTGTAGGGATTTTTAACTACGGCTACATGGCCATCCCGCTGGTCGAGGAATTGTTCGGGCGGGACACGCTGGGGGTGCTGTTTGTTTTCAACGTCGGATGCGAGGCGGCGATCTGGACGGTGGGCATCCTGATGCTGGCGGGGGTGTCGATTCGCGACGGGTGGCGGCGGGTGTTGAATCCGCCTGTCTATGCCCTTGCGCTGGCGGTGGCGCTCAATCTGACCGGAGGGGCGGAGTGGCTGCCGCAGTCGCTCCGCACTTCGATTCGTCTACTCGGGCAGTGCGCGGTGCCGCTGGGACTGTTGGTGATAGGGGCGACGCTGGTGGAGTATCTGGCCGCGCCGCGCGGTCTGGTGGATAAAAAAGTGACGCCGCTGGCATGTGCGTTGCGCCTGGGGTTGATCCCGCTGGCGATGCTTGCGGCGGCGGTGTGGGCGCCTATCCCGCGCGAGCTGCGCGAAGTGTTGGTGGTTCAGGCGGCGATGCCGGCGGGCATCCTGCCCATCGTGATCGCCAAGCACCATGGCGGGCGCCCGCTCACGGCGGTGCAGGTGGTGCTGGGGACGACGGCGGTGGGGCTGTTTGTGGTGCCCCTGTGGCTGAAGCTTGGGCTGCGCTGGATCGGGTGATGGCGCTTGCCCAGGCGATTCAGATTTTTGACGCGAAGACGCGAAGGGCCGAACCAAGGTCGCAAAGGGGTGCACTGCTCGTGCCTTGGCGTCTCCTTGTGGGTTTAGAGCGTTTAAATAAAACCTTAGCTGATTGTTTTGTGGGGCCTCACCTTGCGTGAGGCCAAGGAGTCTTTTCGCCCGCGCAAAGCTCTCCTGAGATTGCCTCGATTTGGTGGACAGAGGCCCCGCCCGAGTTGACGTCTAGCCGACGGGGCGCTTCCGAGGACAGGAGCCGAAGAGCTTGCCGCAGGA
>JALOTV010000134.1 GCA_025457685.1 Opitutaceae bacterium | reverse complement strand
ACGAGCCGGCCCCCGGTGCCGGAAAGCACGATCTCGTCCACGGACACGGCGCTGGCGAAGTTCCAGGACGCGACGCCCGGCACGCCGTCGGCGGTGCGAAAGGTCATGGCGACGTTGTCCTCGATCGGCAGCGGAGTGGCCTGGTTGGAGGCCAGGCCGTGCACCTCGTGGAGCGGGCCCAGCAGGTGGTCGAGCAAGTCGAGTGTATGGGAGCCGAGATCGAGGAAGAGGCCTCCGCCGGAGTGAGCGGCATCGAGCCTCCACGGCGGGTTGTGCGTCGGATCGGGCGCGGCGGCGGCAAAGGCGCGGCTAACCTGCACGCCGGTGAGGCGGCCCAGTGCGCCGGCGCGGAGCAGCTCGGCGACCTGCACGAAGCGCGGCAGCATGCGGCGGTAGTAGGCGACATAGACCGGCAGGCCCGCTGTGCGGAAGGCGGCGAGGATGGAGTCGCACTCGGCGGTGCTGCGCGCGAAGGGTTTTTCGACGTAGCAGGGTTTGCCGGCGGCGGCGGCGAGCAGGGCTCCCTCGACGTGCGCGCCTGGCGGGGTGGCGACGTAGATGGCGTCCACCTCGGGGTCGTGAACGAGGGCGCGGGCATCGTCATACCAGCGGGCGACCACGTGGCGGCGGGCGTAGTCGGCGGCCTTGGCGGCGTCGCGGCGCATGACGGCCACGAGCGCGGAGCCCCGGGCTTTTTGCAGGGCGGGGCCGCTTTTGATCTCGGTGACATCCCCGCAGCCGAGGATGCCCCAGCGGACCAAGGAGCGGGAGGCGAGCGGGGCGGGGGAGGGCATGGCAGTGGGCAGACCATGCGGCGAGACGCGGCGCGGGCAAGTCGCGGCCGCATCCAGCGCCCGAGCTTGCTACGCGCCGGCTCGCGCCCTCCACTGCCCGCTTCCGCGCTTCTTCATGAAACACCTCGCCCTTTGGTCCGTGCTGTTGGTCGGTCTCCTGCTCACTGGTTGCGGCCGATCCGCCGCCCCTGCCGTCAAAATCGGCCTGAACGCGGAAATCACCGGCGAACTCTCCGCCGTCGGCACCTCGAGTCGCAACGCCGCCGAGCTGCTCGTCGCCGAGGTCAACGCCGCCGGCGGCCTGGTCGTCGCGGGCAAGACCTACCCCATCGAGCTCATCGTCGGCGACAACGGCGGCCGGGCCGATCAGGCGGCCTCGACCGCGCAGCGCCTCGCCTCGCAGAACAACGTGCTCGCGATGGTGGGGCCCAACGCCAGCGCCTGCGCCATCCCGGCCTCGGCCATCGCGGAGTCGCTCGGCGTGACCATGATCTCCCCCTGGTCCACCAACCCGAAGACGACGGTGGACGCGGTGACCGGCGCGCCCAAGGCGTATGTGTTTCGCGGCTGCTTCACCGATCTCTTCCAGGCCCGCGTGCTGGCGAAGTTTACGCTCGATAACCTGAAGGCCCGCCGCGTGGCGGTGCTCTACGACGTCGCGTCGGAGGCCCCCAACGGCCAGGCCACGCTTTTCCGCCGGACCTTCGAGGAGGCGGGCGGCGTGGTGGCGGCTTTTGAGACCTACACCACGGGCGACCGCGACTTTGCCGCCCAGCTGACCAAGATCCGCGCGGCCCAGCCCGACGTGATTTTCCTGCCCGCCTACTACAACGACGTGCCGCTGATCACGCGACAGGCGCGACGCCTCGGCATCAGCGCGCCCTTCGTGGGCAGCGACACCTGGAGCACGCCCGAGATCATCAAGCTCGGCGGCGAGGACGTGGAGGGCGCGTATTTCTGCAACCACTACTCGACCGCGATCGCCACCCCGGAGGCGCAGAAATTCGTGGCCGACTACACCGCGAAATACGGCCAGGCGCCGGACGACGTGGCCGCGCTCACCTATGACTCGCTCGGGCTCCTGCTGAAGGCTATCCAGGCCTCGGGTCGCGTGGACGACCGCCGTGCAGTGCGCGACGCGCTCGCGGCCATCCCGGCCTACGACGGCGTGACGGGCACGATGCGTTTCCCGGTCTCCGGCGGCGGCGATCCGGAGAAGAGCGCGGTCATCCTCCAGATCCGAGACGGCAAATTCGAGTGGGTGGCGAACGCCGCGCCCTGAGCCTGGCCGCGCCGCATGGACTACGCCCTGCAACAGGCGATCAACGCGCTGCAACTCGGCTCGATCTACGCGCTGATCGCGCTCGGCTACAGCCTGGTTTACGGCGTGCTGGGCATGATCAACTTCGCCCACGGCGACGTGTTCATGCTGGGCGCCTTCGCGTGCTTCGTCCTGGTGATGTGGATACCGCTGCCGCTCGTGGTGGTGTTGCCCGCGGTGATGGTTATCACGGGGCTGGCGGGCATGTTGATCGAGCGCGTGGCCTATCGTCCGCTGCGGCGGGCGCCCAAGGTCTCGGCCATCATCACGGCCTTGGGCTGCGGTCTCGTGATCGCGAACGCGGTGAACAGCCTCAGCCCCTACTCGCAGTCCATGCCGCGCCTGCTGGAGGATGAGACCCACACGCTGTTTGGCGAAGTGAAGGTGTCATCGCTGCAGATCCTCATCACCGGGGTCGCGGTCGGTCTGATGGTCGGCCTCGACTTCGTGGTCCGGAAGACGCGCTTCGGCATGGCGATGCGGGCGATCGCGCAGGACCGGGCAACGGTGGCGCTGATGGGCGTGCCGGTGAACCGCATCATCGCGCTGACCTTCGGCATCGGCGCGTCGCTGGGCGGGGCGGCGGGCGTGCTCTACGGCCTGGCCTATCCAGTGATAGCGGCGCCGATGGGCGTGCTGGTGGGCTGGAAGGCCTTTGTGGCGGCGGTGATCGGCGGCATCGGCAACGTGCGCGGCGCGATGCTGGGCGGCTACCTCATCGGCGCGGTGGAAGTGACGACCGTGGCGGTGCTGCCCTCGACCTACCGCGACCTCATCGCGTATTCGCTCCTGTTGGTCATCCTGATTTTCAAACCCCACGGCCTGCTCGGGCGGCCGGTGAACCAGAAGGTATGAGCGCGACGGGCAAACACCGCTGGCTGGTTCCCGCGCTGCTCCTGATCGGCTTTGCCCTGACGCTGGCGCACACCCGGTGGCCGCTGGTCAACGGTTACGCGGAGTTCGTGCTCACGACCATCGGGATAAACATCATCCTCTGCGCCAGCCTCAATCTGGTGAACGGTTACATGGGGGAATTTTCGGTGGGCCACGCCGGCTTCATGGCCCTCGGGGCCTACGCCTCGGCGGTGTGCACGGTGCAGCTGGGCTTTGCCGGGATGGTGCCCGGCGCGCCGGCGGCGGGGTTCGTCGCGGCGATGCTGGCCGGCGGCGCGGTGGCGGCGATGGTGGGCTTTTTGCTCGCGCTGTTGTCCTTCAAGACCCGCGGCGACTACCTCGCGATCATCACGCTGGCGTTTCTCATGATCGTGAAGTCGGCGCTGGAGAACATCGAGCAGGTGGGCGGGCCGCGCGGCATGCTCGGCATCGCGCGCCTGAGCTCGCCGCCGGTGGTGTTCGTGGCGGCGGTGGTGACGATCTGGGCGCTGCGCAACCTGGTGTATTCAAAATTTGGACGCGCCATCTCGGCGATACGAGAGGACGAGATCGCGGCGACGGCCATGGGCGTGCGCACGCGCGAGGCGAAGGTGCTGGCCTTTGTGATCTCGGCGTTTTTCGGCGGGGTGGGCGGGGCCTTGTTTGCGCACCAGATCCAGTTCATCAACCCGGCGACCTTCGACATCGTGCGGTCCACGGAAATCCTGCTGATGGTTTACCTCGGCGGGGTGGGCTCGCTCACCGGCTCGGTGCTGGGGGCGACTGTCTTCACCGTGCTTTCGCAGCTGCTCATGCCGCTCGGGCCGTGGAGGCTGGTGATCCTGCCGCTTTTGCTGGTGCTGCTGATGCTCTTCCGCCCGCGAGGCATCCTCGGGATGCGCGAGCCGGGATGGTTCAAGCCCCTGCGTGAACGTCTGGGCGCAAACCGTCCGGGAGGAGGCCAGCCATGAGTGGGGAGCAAGCGGAGCCTCTGCTGGAACTGCGCGGCGTGACGAAACACTTCGGCGGGCTGCGCGCGGTCGCCAGCTGCGATCTGGTGGTGCAGGCCGGCCATGCGCACGGCATCATCGGTCCCAACGGGGCGGGCAAGACCACGCTCTTCAATCTGATCACCGGCATCTATCAACCGGACGCGGGCTACATCCGCCTGCGCGGCGAGAGTCTGGTCGGGCGCCGGCCCAACTGGATCGCGGCGCGCGGAGTGGGGCGGACATTTCAAAACATCCGCCTGTGCAAGGAACTCACGGTGCTGGACAACGTGCGCCTGGCCTACGATTCGCGCCTCAAAACCTCGCCGCTGGCGGCCTTGTTCTCCACGCCAGCGTTGCGGCGGGATGAGCTGCGCTCCCGCGACGAAAGTCTGGCGATCCTGGAGGCGTTTGGCCTCGGCGCGGAGGCGCTCACGCCGGCCGGCGCACTGGCCTACGGACGGCAGCGGCGGCTGGAAATCGCGCGCGCCATCGCCCTGCAACCGGCGGTGCTCCTGCTCGACGAGCCGGCGGCCGGGCTGAACTCGGGGGAGATGGCGGAGTTATTGGGCTTTCTGCGCTGGGTGCGCGAGCGCTTCAACGTGACCATCGTGCTCATCGAGCACCATATGCAGCTGGTGATGGGGCTGTGCGACCGGATCAGCGTCTTTGATTTCGGGGAGAAAATCGCCGAAGGCACGCCGGCGGAGATTCGCGCAGACCGCCGCGTGATCGACGCCTACCTCGGCGAGGAGGTGCACCCATGAACGCGACGTCCACGCCAGCTGGCAGCGCGGAGCGAGCGAAGGACACCGTGCTCTCGGTGCGAAACCTCACCGTGAACTACGGCGACATCCGCGCGGTGAAAGGCGTGTCGTTTGATGTGCGGCGCGGAGAGATTTTTACCCTCATCGGCGCCAACGGAGCGGGCAAGACCTCGACCCTGCGCGCCTTGTCCGGGCTGTGTCCATGCGGCGGCGAGATCGTGCTCGAAGGACGCGCGCTGGGCGGCGCGGCCCCGGAAGTGATCGTGGCAGCGGGAATGTCGCAAGTGCCGGAGGGACGCGGGATTTTCGGCGCGCTCACCGTGGCGGAAAATCTGCGCCTCGGCGCGTGGATACGCCGCGACCGCGAGGGCGTGGCGGCGGACCTGGAGCGCATGTTTGGCTACTTCCCCCGGCTGCGGGAGCGGCGCGAGCAGCTGGCGGGCACCTTGTCTGGCGGGGAGCAGCAGATGCTGGCGGTGGCGCGGGCCCTGATGAGCCGGGCGCGCGTGCTGTTGCTCGACGAACCCTCAATGGGGCTGGCCCCCAAGCTGGTGAAGGAAATCTATGCGGTGCTGCGCGAGATCAACGCGCGCGGAGTTACGATCCTGCTGGTGGAACAAAACGCCAACCTGGCGCTGCGGCTGGCGGATCGCGCCGCGGTGCTGGAGACGGGCGAGGTGGTGTTGAGCGGGGCGGGCGCGGAGCTGCTCGACCACCCGCGCGTGCGCGAGGCGTATCTGGGCTAGGCGCCGAGGCGCACGCGGGACGGTCGGTTCGCGTGCGTTCGCGGTTTCTGTGTCTGTAATGGTTGCCACGGCTAGGGCGGCTCCGCAAAGGTGCGCGCACTATGTCGCTCCCTCGCCTGTTCACCGCGTGCCTCGTCCTGGTGTTTGCTTTCACGGCCGGCGCCTGTGCGAGTTCGAAAAAAAAGAAGGACTACGAGACGGCCGTCGTGCGGTTCATGTTCGAATCCAACGGGCGCGAAGTGGCCGGCACGGCCCGACTGCCGCGCAGCGGCACGGTGATCTCGATCGCGCCGAAGGCCCAGTTCACCGAATACGACATCAAGCGCTGCGGCGTGGTGCAAAACGAGTTTGGTCCCTCTCTGATGTTTGAGCTCACGGCGGAGGCGGCCAAGGACCTGTTTCGCACGACCGCCACCTCTCAGGGGAGGCGTATCGTCACCGTGATCAATGGCCGTCCGGTGGGCGCAGCGAGGATCAATGCCCCGCTCGGCCAAGGCATCATCGTGACCTACGTGGAGCTGGACGACGCGGATCTGGAGAAGCTGGCGAAGGACATCACCCGGACCTCGGAAGATTTGCGGGAAGAACTTGAGAAAAAGACGCAATGAGATCGGGGCCAGTGGGGGAGAGTAAGGAGGTCGCGGCGCGGTCGCGACGGGGACGCCCCGGTTTTCGGCGAGCGGCTTGGGTGGCGCTGGGGCTGGGGCTTATCCTGTCGCTCGCGGCTTGCGGCGATGCGTCCAACGCGAACGTCGGCGACGCCTCGGGCGCGGCCGGCTCTGGGACGATCGCGAAGCCCGCGCCACGCCGGGTGCAGTTGGTCTGGCCCACCCCCAATCCGGCCTACGCGGCGGGCGCGACTCCCGAGGCCTATGTGCAGCCCACCGAATCCGGGCTGCTGGAGTCGGGCTTGTTTGGCAGTGTGCGCAGCGGCGGCAGGCAGTTTCACGAAGGCCTCGATCTTTTCCCGATCGAGCGCGACAAGGCGGGCGAGGCGCTGGACCCTGTCTTTGCCGCGCTGGCCGGCGTGGTCCGGCATGTGAGCGCCAACGCCGGCGCGAGCAGTTACGGCCGCTACATCGTGCTCGAGCATCCGGATGAGACCCCGGCGGTCTACACGCTCTACGCGCACCTCGCTTCGGTGGAGTCGGGCATGGGCCCGGGGGTAAAAGTCGCGGCCGGGGCCACCTTGGGGAAAATGGGACGCAGCGCGGGCGGCTACACCATCCCGAAGAGCCGCGCGCATCTGCACTTTGAGGTGGGACTGCGAATGACGGATTCGTTTTCGGCGTGGTATGCGCGTCGTGGGTTCGGCAGCCCGAATCCGCACGGACTCTACAACGGCATGAACCTCATGGGCGTGGACCCGCTGTTGATGTATGCGTTGGAGCGCGCGGGCAAACTGGAGCGCATGGACGCGCTGTTCGAGGCGCTGCCCATCGGGCTGACGCTGCGGATCGCGCACGCGGGCGAGCCTGATTTCATCCGCCGCTATCCCAGTCTCCGCGCCCGCGACGGAGCGGCCGAAGGTCTGGGGGGCGGTTGGGAAATCGACGTGAGCGGCACCGGCGTGCCGGTGCGCTGGAAACGTCTGTCGGCGGACGAGGTGGCGGGATGGAAACGGGATGAAGTGCGTATCGTCGCCACCCATGCGGAGGTGTTGGCCGCCAACCGGGCGCGTGATCTGGTCGACAAGAAGCGCGGCGTGGACGTGCCGGGCGAGGATCTGCAGACGGTCTTGCAGCAAGTATTCGGGCTGCGCTGAGCCGGCGCTGGTGGGGGGGGCCCGACCAAGGTGGCATAAGTGGAAATCCCCGCCGTCTCTGGCGGCAAAGCATTCGCGCCCGGGATTTTTCCAGTTGATGTATGAAGTCACCCCAGTTCGCGCCGGCAACCCCGACACGAGCGCTTCCCCTAAAAACACGTCCCCCATGCACGAGCGCACCTTTGCGGAGCTGTATTGTGAACAGCACGGCTTGCCTGAATCGGATTTTGTCCAGTCGGTCTGGCGCGAAACCCTTTACCCGCACGCGAGGATCATCGCCTCGCTGATACAGGTTTTGAAGCCGAGGCATTTTGCGGCGGACCTCGAGTTTGCGCACGACGTGGGGCGTATTCGTCGCTTTCGCGATTACGCCACGGAAGCGGAGGCCTTCGCGCACCACCCGGAAAACCGGGGACTTCTGCGGACGATCTTCAACATTCGCGTATCGGCGCGTCGCATGCGCCGGCTGGTCCGGACGACTTTGCACGCCACGGTGCCTGCCGGGGCCGCGTCTGCTGAGGGCGATCCCCACTCCGTGGCGCCCTTTGCTGCCTCGGCGTCGCGCAGGGTTGTCTTGCGACCGGGCGACGCGGGGAAGTTGTAGGACGTTTAAACAAGCAGGGGCGTCGCCGGAAGCATAGGTCGGTGGCGACACGCGTGGAATCCGGGTTGAAAAAACCGGGTGGGGAAGCGCGACTTCACGCATGGCGAAACCGATCATAAACATGCGGGTGTATTACGTTTTCCCCTGCCTGCTGTTGTTGCTTAATCTGGTGAACGAAGTGGTCGAGTATCAGTCACAGCGCATCGACGATCCTTGGTTGCGCACGACAGTGGTTTTGGGGCT
>JALOTV010000133.1 GCA_025457685.1 Opitutaceae bacterium | reverse complement strand
TTTCTCTTCGGCGAGGCCACGGGCGAGCGGCCCGATGCCTTTGACCGCCGCCACCGCCTCGCCTGCGATCTCTACAACTACGGTCTCGGCCTCGCGCTGGCCGGCGGCGGCGACGCCGAGCCGGTCGTGCGTTTCGAGGCGGGGAAACGTCGCCTGCCTTTTGGCGAGATCGCGCTGCGCCTCGACGCGACCCGGTTCCAGCTGCCCATGGGCGATGTGGACCGCTTTCTCATGGCGGACCAGTTCAGCGTGAAGGGCATGAGCGTGCGCAATCGCAAGGGCGGGGTGGGCGTGCCGCTCATCGCGCTCGGGCGCGAGCAGGCGGATCTGCAGGTGCGCCGCGCCGCGCCGAGCACGGTGTTCCTGCGCCTGCCCGGCTCGCTGCGCGAAATCGAGCGCGGCGACGGCGAGGGCGTGCTGGAGTTGTTCTCCATGTTCGACGCCGCCACGGTGTCGATCGCCGGCGCGGAGGTGCCGCTCGAGGCCGATTTCACCGCCGCCCGCGCCTACGTGCTCGGCCAGCGCTACGCCTGGGCCAGCGGTCGCATGCTGTTTTTGTCGCCGCAGCCCGCGATGAAGAGCCAGCTCATCCTGTCCGAGCCCTACCGCCCGGGTCGCATCCCGCTGGTGCTCGTGCACGGCACCTTTTCCAGCCCCGCGCGCTGGGCGGAGATGATGAACACCCTCAACGCCGATCCGGTGATCCGCAGCCGTTACCAGATCTGGATGTTCCTCTACGGGAGCAGCCAGCCCATCCTGATCTCGGCAGATCTGCTGCGCACGGAACTCGAATCCACCATCGCCCGGCTCGATCCCGAAGGCCGCGACGAGGCGCTGCGGCGCATGGTCGTCGTCGGCCACAGCCAGGGCGGACTGCTCACCAAGCTGACCGCGACCGACACGGGCAGCGCGCTCTGGGAACAGTTCAGCAAAAAATCCCCCGAGGAGCTCGACATGACCGAGGAGCAGCGCGCGACGATCCAGCGTCTGGCCTTCAGCAAGCCGCTGCCCTTCGTGGAGACCGTGGTGTTTATCGCCACGCCGCATCGCGGCAGCTTCCGCTCGGGAAATCTCGCGCGCCATATCGTGCGCAAACTCGTTTCGCTGCCCCAGGCCACCTTGCAGGTCACGAGTGATCTGCTGACCGGCGTGCAAGGCATCGAGAGTCCGGAGATGTTCAACGGCTTGATGCCGAGCAGCGTGGACGGCATGTCGCCGAAGAATCCCGTGATGCTCGCGCTGGCCGAGATCCCGGTGGCGCCGGGCATCGACGCGCACTCGATCATCGCCGTGAAAGGCGACGGCCCGCCGGAATCGGGCGACGACGGCGTCGTCACCTACCAGAGCGCGCACGTGGACTACGTCCGCTCCGAACTCGTGGTGCGCGGCGCGCACTCCTGCCAGTCCATGCCGGCGACCATCGAGCAGGTGCGCCGCATCCTGCGCGAACACCTCGACAAACCCGCCGCGACCACGGGGCTTGGGAAAGCGCCATGAGCACGCGCGCATCGAGGCTGCCGGTCTTTTTCCTGATCCTTTGGTGCGCGGCGGTCGCACCTCTATCCGCCGATGTCGCCGCGCCCGAGGCGAAGGTGGCGGATGCAGTCGTATCAGAAAATAAACTACAGGCGGAGGAGCCCGCGGCGGTGCATGTGTTCAACCGCCCTATATTCGTGGCCCGGGCGACCTTGCTGGACGAGAGTCCGGAGTCCCGCGCCCGGAGCGTGGAGGAGCGCGTGGGCAAACTCATCCGCGAGGGGGTCTATGGTCCGGTGACCACCAGCCGTCGCACGGAGGGCGTGGCGGTGTTGGTCGATAGCCGGCTCGCGTTCATGCTTCAGCCGGCGGACGTGGATCCGGCGGCGGGCCTCGGCTTCGACGAAGCGGTGGCCGAGGCGGTCGGCTTTCTGGAGGAGGCGCTGGCGGCGGCGCGCCACCAACGGAGCCCGGCCTTTTTGCTGGAGGCGGCCATAAAGACCCTGGCCGCGACCGTCATTTTCGGTGCCGCGATCTGGATGCTGCTGGTCTTGCACCAGAGAGTGCGGCCGCAAATTTCCCGGCACCTGAAACGAAGCGCGGCGCGGCTCATCGCGCGGGGGTTTTCGTTTACCGGTCAACTGCTGCTCGGGCTGCTTGGGCTGGTGGGGCTGCTGCGCTGGTTCGTGGTGCTCGGGCTGGTCGCGCAATGGCTCACGCTCTGTCTGGGCTGGTTTCCCTACACCCGGCCCTGGGGGCAGGTCTTGGGCGAACAGCTTTCGCAGGCCTTGGCGGGTGTTTTCGAGGCGATCATGTCGGCCGTGCCCGACCTGCTCGTCATCGCGGTGGTGGTGGTGCTCACGCGCGGCGCCTTGGTGGTGCTGAAGGGCTTTTTCAGCGGGGTGGAGAGCGGTCGCGTCCGCGTGGAATGGATGAACGTGGAGGCCGCCCGCGCCACGCGCCGCATCGTCACCGTCATCGTGTGGTTGTTCGCGATCGTGATGATCTATCCCTACATCCCGGGCAGCTCTAGCGACGCGTTCAAGGGCATGAGCGTGTTCGTGGGCCTGTTGTTCTCGCTTGGTTCGTCGAGCGTGATCGGGCAGTTCACCAGCGGCCTCGTGCTCATGTATTCCAAGGCCCTGCGCTCGGGCGAATACGTCAACATCGGCGACCGCGAGGGCACGGTGGAGTCGCTGGGCTTTCTCTCGACGAAGATCTGCTCCCCGAAAAACGAGGAGTTTCACATCCCGAACACCGTCATCCTCGCGACCACGATCAAGAACTACAGCCGCCTGGCGGGCACCGGCGGCCTGTATGCCTCCACGTGCGTGACGATCGGCTACGATACGCCGTGGCGGCAGGTGCACGCGCTCCTGCTGGAGGCCGCGCGGCGCACCCCGGGCCTGCTCGCCGAGCCGCCGCCCTTCGTGCTGCAGCGGGCGCTCTCGGATTTTTACGTCGAATACGAGATCAACGCCTCGATCGCGGTGCCCGGCCGCCGGCTGCGGGTGCTCTCGGATCTGCACGCCCACATCCAGGACCAGTTCAACACCCACGGCGTGCAGATCATGTCCCCGCACTACATGCGCGACAAGGAGCGGCCGGTGGTGGTGCCTCGCGAAAGGTGGTTCGCGGCGCCGGCCGCGCCGGATGTCCCGGCGATGCGGGCCTACGGTGCGTTCGGGAAAGACAGCGAGGTGGCGACGGGGGCGCGCGAAGCGGCGAAATCCTCCGCCGAGTAGGCGGTGCGTTTCACCCGGTTTTTCTCGAAGACGAGAAAGAGGCTGGAGCGCGGCTCGAGTTTATCGAGGTGGGCGGCCTGCTTTTTCAGCGGCACGGAGACGAGGGTGCCGCGAGGCGCGGCGCCGCCGGAGGCGAAGCGGATGTCGCAGGTGGCGGCGGCGTCGGACAGGTTGAGCAGGACGAGTCCGGTGCGGTTGGATTTTTTGTCGTGGGTGGCGAAGACCAGAAGTTCGCGATTATCTGAACGGGCGTCGGCGACGGTGACGCCGGCCATGGTCTCGGCGAAGAGGCGTTGGTGCCAGTAGGACGGGCGCGGCGTGAAGGCTTTGCCGTCGAAGGCGCCGAAGTCGGTGGGGCCGCGATTGCCGCCGCTCTCGAACATGCTCCAGCTCGCGACGTAGGTGGCGCCATAGCGGGCGGATAAACCGTAAACGGCGGCGAACATCTGGCCGGTGCCGAAGGTGTGGACCTGTTTGCCGCCCTTGGCGTTGAACTCGCCGAGGCCCCACTGGAGGGCGTCGTCGCCCCGGCGGCCGTGGCGCGCGTTGGCGCGGTCCAGCAGGTCGCGGATTTTTTTCATGCTGGTGTGGAAGTCCTCGATCTCGGCGAGGCCCGGCTCGTTCGTCGTCTGCGGGTATCGATGCCAGGAGAGGCCGTCGCAGTAGTAATAATTTTTTCCCGGCACGCGGCCGGTGATGTCGTGCTCGCCGCCGAAGAGGGCCTCGTAGGCGGGCTTGATGTAGTAGGCCTCGTCGAAGCCGTAGAGTTTGATGGTGGGATCGACGGCCTTCATCGCGGCGGCGATGGGCTTCCAGTAGGCGACGACCTCGGCGGCGACGGTCTCGGGGGCCTTGCGGCCGTTTTGCAGCCACGGCTCGTTGCCGATGTTCCAGATTTTCACCGGCTCGCCGGCGGCGCGGCGGCGGTTGAAGAGGCGCACGAGGTCGGCGGCTTTTTCCGGCGACTGGTATTGCGAGACCTGGATGACGGGCTCGGCGCCGTGCGCGCGGATCTTTTTCACCCAGGCGGTGAGGGTGGCGTGCGACGGCACGTTTTTATCGTAGGCGTGGCCGCCGATGCGGATGAGCCGGACGCGCGCATCGCTGACCTGGCGCCAGACCTCGTCGGCGGGATCGCCATACCAGAGGTTGGTGGCGACTAGGAGCGGGCTGAGCGTGCGGTCGGGCTGGGGCGCGGGGCCTGTGTCGGCGCCGAGCGGGCGGACGAGGGCGAGCAGGGCGAGAAACGCAAGGGCGGAGAGGCGGGCGGGCATGCGGTGGGGTGAGGCGAGGTGGAAAGACGTTTAAGGACTGGTGACGGTGAGGCGGCCGAGGGTGGCGCTCATGTAGGTGTCGGGCAGGGTGGAACCGTGATTGCGGCGGGCCTCCATGACGAGCGCGCTGCGGCCGTCCGCATTCCAGTCCGAAGCGCGGAGATCGAGCGTGCCCTGACGGGTGATGACGGGCTCGGGGCCGTTGGTGCGGACGGTGAGGGTGTAGCTGATGGAGCCCGGTTGGGCGTGGGGATCGAGCGAGAGGCGGAAGGCGGTGGCGCGTCCCTCGAAGCGGGCAAAGCAGGCCGCGCCGCGCTCCGCGCCCCGCACGTCCTCGGCGGCGAGTTTGTCGATGGGGCCGGTCTTGAAACCCATCATGAAGGCGCCGGGCACGAAGCGGATGCTGAGCGATTGGGGCGACATGTTCTGGCGTTTCTCGGTCGAGTTGAGCGAGAGGCGAAACACCGCTTCGTGGTCGGGGATGCCCTTGTGGTCGAGGATCATCTCCTCGACCGCGAGGGTGAGCGGGCGGGCGAAAAAGTTGAGCGCGCTGTCCAGCGACGTGTTGATACCCGCGAAGGTGAACGGGTTGGTGGTGGCGAAGAGGGTGAGGGTGCCGTTGTTTTCAAACACGCCGTTGTCGCCGGTGACGGCCTGGAGTTTCCAGAGTCCGGGCGAGGACACGCTGCCGGAAGGATCGCCGTCATCGAAGCTATCGTCGATGATGACGGAGGACTGGGCGCGAAGGACGGGGGTGGCGAGGAGCAGGCAGGCGAGGGCGAGGATGCGCGGGGTCATGTTTGGGGCGGGGAAAGGAGACGGCGATTGGACGCTACGGCGTGAACATCAGGGAGTGCGGCCCTTTCGCGCCGGGCAGATGTCGCACGCGGTGGACTTGGGGCGCGACGCCGGCCGCCGGGGTGATGGTCACCTCGTAGTCGCCGTAAAACGCGCCCGCCTCGCGGCAATCTCCGTCGCGATCGGTGGTGGTGAAGGCGTGGGTGTGCCAGGTGCGCTTGAGCAGTTCGCGCAGGGCGCGCGCGTTGGCCTTTTCGGTCCAGTCGCGGTGGTAAAGCGCGGCGGAGGGCCACCAGTGTTCCCCGGCCCAGAAGCCCCACATCTGGAGGCCGACGGTGGAGGGATGGCTGAAGACGGCGGTGAAGAAATCGCGGAGGTAATCGGCCTGCAGTTCCTCGTCCTCGGCGGCCATGTCGAACTCGGTGATGCGCACGGGCAGGCGGAGGGTGTCGGCGTAGTGGTCGAGCGTCTTGAGGAGGGAGGCGGGCGGGCAGGGGATGCCGCCGATGTGGGACTGGAGCCCGAGGCCGCCGAGCGGGGCGCCCTGGTCGAGGAGCATGCGGGCGGTTTTGACGAAGTGGGCGACGTGTTGCGGATCGCTGTCGATGTCGTGCGTGCCCCAGTCGTTGATGAAAAGCGGGGCGTTGCTGAGCTCGGAGCGCGCGGCGTTAAACCAGTCGGCCATGATGTCGTCGCCGAAGCGCTTCATCAGATCGTTGTGATTGAAGGGCTCGTTCACGACATCCCACTCGGAGATCAGGCCGCGGGTGGCGGAGGCGATGTCGGCGATGTGCTCGCGGATGAGGCCGGGGATGGTCACGTCCTCCGGCGTGTCGCGCAGGCGGACGATGTGGGGCGGCAGGTGTTTCCAGCTCGGCCAAAGGAAGACGTGGCCGCGCACCGTGATGTCGTGGGCGCGCAGCCAGCGCAGGCCGGCGAGGGTGGCCTCGCGGCCGAGGGAGCGCGGGCTGGCGCCGTGCCACCAGCCCCACTTGAGGTCGTTTTCGGGGCAGGCGGCGTTGAAGAGATCGAGAAAAATTTCGCGGTAACGGGCGGCGTCGTCGGTGCGGTCGTGCACGAGGTGGAGGGGCACGCAGGTGCCGAACTCGTAGGCGTGGCGGACCAGCTTGAGCTCGACGCGCGCGCCGGGCACGGGCGCGCCGAGGTGTGTTTGCAGTCGCACGCTTAATTCGCCGCGCCGGTGGGCGCGGATGCGCGCCTCTGCTTCGGGTCGCCAGGCAGCGTCCGCGCCGCGACCCGCGTAGGTCACGCGAGTGTGGGGCAGATCGGCGAGGGAGACGCCGGGGCCGTAGAGGGAGACGGCGACGTCGCGGATCTCGACGGTCTGCTCATGGTAGCCGAACCCCAGCACGCACTCGATGGTGCCGGCGGGGCAGTCGCGTGGAAAACGCACGGGTAGGTGGAGCACGCGCCAGGTGGCGCCGACCGCGAAGCGCGCCTCGGCCGGGCGGGTGAAAATCCCCCCGTGGTTCTGCACGGTGACGGCGAGCGAGGCCTCGGCGGTCTCGTGGGTGACGCGGGTGGCCCGGGCCTCGACCCGCACGAGCGCCACATCCCCCGAGGCCACGGGGGCGGCGAGCACGGCGAAGAGTTTGATCGAATTGGGCGGCGGGCTGGTGCGAAGCGTCGCCACCCGCCAGCCGTCGGCGGGCACGGCGAGGCGTTCGAAGCGCGCGGCCTCCGGCTCCGTCGATGCCGGCTGGAAGGCGACGACCCAGGGACCGGACAACAAGTCGGCGCAGGGAGTCGGGTGGGAAGCGGCGGCGGGCGGGGGCGGGGCGAGTTCGGTGACCGGAGGCTGCATAGGAGATGAAGCGCGGACCCCGGGACGGGACGGGACGGGCGCGGGGGCCAGCGTGCACAGCGGACCGGACGAGCCGATGCCGTCGCTGTTTAACCCGTTATGCAGCGGAGCGGGATGTCCCCAAAGGGCGTAGTCGTATCTTGGATACGAACGACCCGGTCGGCGCGTTCAGAGGCCGGCGGGCATGGTGGGGCCCTGACGCCAGACGCCCTCGATGAGCACGGACTTGGGCACGTCGGGCACGCCCCGGCGGTTTTGGTTTATCTGCTCGACTAGGATATCCACGGCGGCCGCGCCCACCTGCTCGGGCTGCTGATCGATGCCGGCGACATCGGCGTGGTCCGGGGTGCAGTCCAGGTGCACATAGGCCACGTCCTCGGGCACGCGCATGCCCGACTGTTGCAGCCACAAGGGAATGGGCTCGTGGGTGGTCACCACCACGTCGGGACGATATTTTTCGTGCCAGGCGAGGTAGTTCTCGCGCGTGAAGGCTTCCTGGATGAAGGGCGGGAGCTTGCGCAAGGCGGGGTGGCGGGCGAGGAAGCCGAGGTAGGCGGAGAGCCAGATGTGCTCGGTCTTGTCGTCCACGACCTGGGGGATGGCGAAGCCGATGCGGGTGAAGCCCCGATCGCGGCAGGTCGCGAGGGCGGTGTTGATGGTGTGGAACTGGCTGTTCGCGATGTGGTGGCAGGCGACCTCGTTGAACGACCAGCCGATGGCGACGGTGGAGAAACGATTCCAGTCGAGGCCGAGCTTCATTCCGTGGGTGGGCAGCGGCGCGAGCACGATGCCGGGAATGCCGCGGGCGTGGAGGATGTTGCTCATGCGCTCGCCGGAGCCGTCGGCCTCGCCCATCCAGTGTAGTTCCAAGCCGTAGCCCAGCTCGGTGGCGCGCCTGCGAGCGCCCTCGTGGTAGCGGGGGAAAACCGGGATGCGGCGCCAGGCGTCGCGGGTGGGGAAGGCGGTGAGGTAGCAGAGGTTGAAGGCCGAGCCGGCGCGG
>JALOTV010000132.1 GCA_025457685.1 Opitutaceae bacterium | reverse complement strand
GAGTGGACCAGGATGGGTTTGCTGATCGCGGCCCAGTCCGCGCCGACCTGATACTGCGTGCTGGTGTTCGGCACGCCGATGATGACGAGGTCGAAGCTCTCGATGTAGGCGCGACGGGTGAGGCCGGTGCCGCCGTTGACGCCGGTGAAATCGGCAGTGACGTCGAGATCGCCGCCGATCTGGTCCGCGCCGGTGCCGGGAGCTTTTTGCACCCACACCGCCTCGGGAAACCTGGTCTGCACGAAGCTCTGGTAGTTCGCGTCGTTGGCGGAGGAAATGTAGAGGATGTTGGGGGCGGCGAACAGACCGCTGACGGTCAGGGCGAGGGAGGCGCACCAGGCGCCAAGCATGGATCGGATTTTCATGGGGGCGGGAGGGGAACGGCGAAGCGGGCTTCGCTTAACGGGTAACGCGTTCGTGCATGGGACCGGGAGGCAGACGCCGCAATCGGCCGTATGTTTTACCCGTTAAGCACGACGGCACGGGAAAAAGAATAAGAGCCGGGGCATCGCTGCCACCGGCTCGGTGATGGGACGAAAGGAGGCTCGGATCAGCGCGAGACCCGGCGGCGTCGCGTGGCGGAGAAACCGAGGACCGAAAAGCCGGCCAGGACGGCGAAGGCGGAGGGTTCGGGGATGGCGGTGAGCTCGGTCATCAGATTGCCCAGCACGATTTGTCCATCTGCGCTGAGATCGGTCAGGCCGGTGGCCTTGAGTGAAAAGAGCGCGCGATCCGCCACCAAGGTGCGACCGTAGGAGTCGGTGGTGCCTGCATTCCAATAAAGCAGGGTGTGGGCGGTGAGGGTGCCGTTGGTCGCGGTGGCGATTTGTTCGCCGGTGCCGTAGGTGGCGGTCGCGTTGATGGAGTCGGTCTGGGTGGCCGAGTAGAGGTTGTTCGGCGCGGTGGTGCCAGCGAAGAGGCGATCGGAAAGCGCGCTGTTCGAGACGCGCGTGGTCTCGTTGGCGGTGCTGAAAGTGAAGCTGGTCAGGGTGTTGTCGCCCGAGGTCAGGCCGACGCGACGATTGGCCACGGTGTCAGAGGTGGTGAAGCTGCGGGCGGCAAGCGCGGCGTTGAAGAGGATGGGGACGTTCAGGCCGGCCCAGTCCGCGCCGGAGGCTTGGTCGATGAAGTTGGCGCTGCTGACATTGAGGCCGACGATGACCAGATCGAAGCTCTCAAGGTAGCTCTTCACGGACACGGTGCCGCCAGAGAAGGCCAGCCGGTCGAGATCGCCGCCGACCGTGGCGCCCGTTGTGCCGCTCGCGACATGGGTCCAAGTGCTGCCGGTAAAAGCTCCGGAGGTGGCGAAGGTTTTATATGCGGTGTTGTCGGTGTTGGCGACGAAGAGAATGTCCAGCGCGGCTGCGTGGACGCCTGGGGCGTAGGCGAGCGCGGCGCAGGCGGCCGCGAGAGCGAGTTTCGATTTCATGGGGTGTGGGTGAGGTGGAAAACCGGCGATACGGACAAGCGGGGAGGTGATGGGGGGTGGGCGGAGCCGGCTCAATCGGCGCGCTGCTTTACCCGTTAGGCACGGGCGGGCACGGCGGTGTGCTCAATTTTTGGATACGCGGACGCGGAAGAAGACCCTTGGGGCGCCGGCCGGAGCTTCGGCACGCGTGGCCACGGTGATCCAGCCCTCGGCGTCGGGTGCGGAGCGGGAATGCTCGGTCACGGGCAGGGACCATGCGGCGAGCTCGGCAGACGCCTCGACGGTGTAGGTGAGATCGGCGGCTCCGGCGCGTTCCTGGTGGATGAACAGTGGCGACGTCTCGCTGGGAGTCGCGATCAGGCCCGGCAGCAGGTCCGACGATGCCGACGAGACGGTGACGGGGAGCCCGAAGGCATAACGCAATAGATTGGGGATGCCGTCGCCGGCGGGCACGGCGAGGGCATCGCGCGTGGCGGCGTCGGCCAACGCGTCCGCGGGGTAGGCGCGCAGGAGCCAAGATTCGAAGCGCGGAGCGACGGAGAAGCGGTCGTCGGGCAGCGAAGTGTAAGCTATGGCCCCGAGGTTGGCGCGCATGAGGCTGGCGGTGGTGGCGGCGACGCCGCGATTGCGTCGCGCCTCAAGCACGAGGGCGGCGTCGCCGGTGGCGCCCCAACGGGAGCGCTCGGCGGTGAACGCGCCGGTGCGGGTGAGCTCGCCAAAGGAGCCGGTGAGGCGCAGGGCGTAGAAAATCGTCGCCGGTGCACTTGCGGTGGCGGAACCGACCGGCGCAAGGGTGAGGGCCACGCCGGTGACGGTGCCGCCTGGATTGAAGTCGAGCAGCGAGGCGGCGGTGGTGGCGGCGCCGGTGCGGAACTCGGCGTCGGCGGAGGCCTGGTCGAGTTTGACGCCGAGCACGATGCGGTCGGGATTGATGCGCAGGGTAAGGGCGTCTGGAGCGGTGAAGGAGCGGGCGGAGCTGGAGCAGAGCGAGAGGCGAAAAACCGATTCCTCGGCGGTGAGCCCCGACGAACTTAGCGCGAGGTCGCGCAGCTCGACGGTGAAGGCGCGGTCGAAGAAGTTGAAGGCCGGCGAGACCGGGCCGGCGAGGGCGGCGGAGGCAAAGGCGTCGGCTCGGGCCTGTAGGGTGGCGACGCCGGCGGAGACGGCGGTGGTGCTGTTGCCGCCGACGAAGAGGCTTTGCCAGTAGGTTTGGCCGGCGAGGGAGGCGTAGCCCGAGAAATCATCCAGCACGCGGGGCAGGAGGGTGACGGCATCGGCGCGAAACTCGACCTGGTCGCCCGGCGCGCCGGTGGAGGCGTTTTCACGCCTGGCCTCAAGCACGAGGGAAGAATCGCCGGTCGCGCCCCAGTCGGCGGCGGAGGCGGTGAAGGAGCCGGTGCGAACCAGGCGGCCGAAAGCGCCATCAAGCTGAAGCGTGTAGTGGATGGTGGATACGCCGGCGACCGGTCCGGCGGCGTCGGGGTCGAGGGAAAGGAGGACGGCGTGCAGCGTGCCGGGGAGCGGGATGACGGCGAGGGATGCGGCGGCGGACGAGGCGCCAGCGCGCAGTTCGCCCTGCACGTCGGGCTGGTTGAGTTTGTAGCCGAGGCGAAGCTCACCGGGGGTGATACGCAGGGCGAGCGAGTCGTCGGCACGGAAGGAGCGCAGGCGGGAGGAGTTTAGCGAGAGGCGGAACTGGGTGTCTGCGGAGGCGACGCCGGTGGAGGCGAGGGCGAGGCCGGAGAGACCCACGGTGAAGCCGCGTTGGAAAAAGTTGTAGGCCGGGGCTAGCGGGCTGGCGATGGAGGCGGTGGAAAAGGCGGCGCCGGTGGTGCGAAGGACGAGGCGTTGATCGGCGACGGAGGCGGTGCCGCCATTGAGGTGAAGACCGGACCAGTAGCCTTGGGCGGCGAAGTCGGTGTAGGCGGAGAAGTCGTCGAGCACGCCAAAGGCGGCGGGGCGCGGCAGCACGGTGGATTGCGGGGCGACGGGCGTGGCCGCCTCGAAATCGGTGCGGGCGTAGGCGATGCGGGTGAGGGCGTCGCGGGTGAAGACCAGCACATGGGTGGACTGGGGCGCGAGGGTGTCGCTGTGGGTGTCGGGGCGAGCGGCATCGACGTTCAAGGCGATGGCGCCCGGGGCGGTGAAGGTGGCGGTGGAATTGAGGTGGAGCGTGTAGGGCTGGGCGGTGGCGCCGCGGTTGAGGATCATGACGCTCACGCGGCCCAGGCCGGCGTCCTCGGCGCCGTAAACCAGGATGTCGGACGTGGAACTGGCAATGGACGGCGCGCCCTCGAGGTAGCGGCCGCTGAAGTGGCGCGAGACAAGCTGGGTGTGCCAGTAGGTGGAGCGGGGAATGAGGCCCTCGGTGTCGAGCAGGCTGAAATCCTGCGGGCCGCGGTTGTTTTCGGCACCTTCGCGCAGGCTCCAGGCGGCGGCGTAGTCGGCGCCGTGCCGCATGGCCAGGCCGTAGACGCCGGCGAACATCTGGCCGGCGCCGAAGGTGTGGACGGCGGTGCCGTTCTTGCCGTTGAACTCGCCGATGCTCCAGATGAGGGCGTCGGCGCCGGTGCGGCCCTGGGAAGCGTTCACGTTGGCGACGAACGTCTCACAATTTTGGATACGGTCGCGGATGTCGGTCAGGCCCTCGCGTTCGGGGCGGAGCACGGAGGCGTCGGATTGCGGGTAGCGGTGCCAGCTGAGACCGTCGCAGTAATAGTAGGTCTGGCCGGGCACGCGGCCGGCGATGTTGTTGGCCCCGCCGAAGAGCCGGGAGTGGAGGCTCGATTGGAAGTCCTCGCTGTCCACGCCGAAGATCTTGATCGACGGATCGACGGCCTTCATCGCGGCCGCGCGCTCCTTGAAATAGGTCTCGATGATGGCGGCGATCTCATCGACCGGCGTGGTCTGGCCGCGCTGGAGCCAGGGCTCGTTGCCGATGGACCAGTAGCGCACGTTGCGCCCGTGGGTGAGGTTGAGGTGGGTGACGGCGGAGGCGGCCTCGGCGGCGGAGCGGTATTGCGAAACCTGGATGACGGGCTCGGCGCCGATGGCGCGGATGCGGTCCACCCAGGTGAGCAGGGCGGCGTTGGACGGCATGCCGCCGTCGAAGTTGGCGCCGCCGATGCGGATGAGGCGGATGCCGGCCTGGCCGGCGAGGGTCATCACGGAGGCGGACGGCGAGCCGGCGGCGTTGGACGGCGTGGCATACCAGAGGTTGTTCGCGACCAGGTAGGGACTGATGGGGCGGGCGAGTCCGGTCGTGGCGGCGACGGCGCACAAGGCGAGGACCGCGAGGGCGAGCCGGCCGGCTAACAGGGCGATACGACGGAGCAACATGGGGTCCGTCCACGCTCGCAAAGCGGGGTGGGGGAGCGAACGCGGTGGAAGTTAACTCGTTATACGCGGCGGGGCGTCTGGGGCGCGGTCAGGGCGGGGGAAACGTGACCGGTCCCGGCGGGTGGAGAGCGGCGGCGCGGCGCAGGGCGGCGATGACGGCGGGATCGGGCGTGAACGTGTCCTCGGTGCGCCAGCTCGCCCATTTGCGGCGGATGGTGGCAAAGTCGTCCTTCTCGGGATCGGGGATGTTGTGGTCGTTGGCGTGGCGCGCCTCGTAGAGGCCCCACAGGCCGGCGGCGCGAGTCTTGTAGGCCCACTTGGCCCAGCCGAGGCCGTGGCGGGTCATGAATTCGAGACGATCTCCCCAAGCGGCGGGGCCGTCCTTGAAGCTAAATTCGCCGATGAAGACGGGCGCGTCGTAGGTATCGCGACTGATGCGCGCGTGACGCGTGACGCGCTCGTGCCAGAAGTCGGCCTCGGTGCCGCCTTCGTCGAGGAAGCGGCGATAGATATACCAGTGGTAGGCGAGGACGTAGTTGGTTTTGCCCTCGGTGAGGTTGCCGATGTGGGGATACTCGGACCAGACGGAGAAAAACACCACGTGCGCGGGATCGACGGCGCGCACCTCGGCGTAGAGTTCGCCCATGAAGTCGATGATGAGCTGGTCCCACTGCTTGGCCTTGGACGTGCGCGCGGGCTCGTTGAGCAGATCGTAGCCGGCGACGGCGGGCTCGTCACGGTAACGGCGGGCGAGCTCGCGCCAGAGCGACTTGGTCATGGCGCGGTAGTGGGGCGACTCCCAGAGGAGCGGGCCGCGCTGGTCGCCGGCGTGGTCGCGGCCGTTTTGCGAGCCCGGGGCGCCGTGCAGATCGAGGATGGTGTAGAGGCCGTGGCGCTTGGCGTCGCGCACCGCGCGGTCGATGCGGGAGAAGTCGATGGAGCCGTCGGGCAGGCGTTTGAACGAACCGTCCTCGTGCAGGTGGTTTTGCCAGTAGATGGGCAGGCGCACGCAGTTGAGCCCGGCCTCGGCCATGCGGGCAAAATCACGTTCGGTGATCCACGCGTCCTGAAACGTGGCGATGAGCTCCTCGGCGCGGCTGGCGCCGAAACGGCGGGTGAGAGTGGCGCGCAGGCGATACTCGTCCCAGCCGCCGGGGATGGGCGACATGAAGGACTCCTGGAGCATCCAGCCGCCGAGGTTGACGCCACGCAGGCGCACGATGTCGCCGGTGCCGTGGTGGTTTTTCAAAAAGATGCCGTCGGTTTTGAGAAAGGGATGAAGCGGGCCGCGCCGGGAGACGGTGGCGGCGCGCACCGCGATGGGCGGCGGCGGATTGGAGGGCGGGAGGTCGGCGGGCAGGCGGACTTCGAGTCGCTGGGGGCCGGTCGCGTCGGGAGAGAACGCGGTCGATTGCCGGCGAAAGACACCCGTGTCGCCAGCGGTGCCCTCGATGCGCATGCGACCGGCCAGGCGGGCGTGGGCGGGCTCGCCTAGCCACAGTTCCAACTCGGTGGCACCGTGGGCGTAGGGCGCGGCGACATCCAGGGTGAGCGTGTCGGTGCCGGCGGGAATTTCCAGGGACGCGACGTGCAGGATGTGCGTCGGCGGCACAGGCATCGCGATGGCAACGAGCGTGCTCCAGACGAGGGCGAAAAGCCCGGCCAGGCCAAGGCGGACCAAGGTGAGCGGAAGGCGGAGGGCCGGGCGCGGTTTCACGGACGGGGGGCGAATCACACCGCGCCGCGCCGGGCCTCGAGGCGGGCGCGTATGTCGCTCATTTTCGTGCGATCCAGCGGGTAGTGGCGGATGCAGAGCAGGCCGAGACCCCAGATGACGATAGGCAGGATGATGTAGAGCGCCATCATACGCGAGAGCACCTCGGGCGGTTGGACGGGCAGCTTGGGATCGACGAAGCCGGTCAGCTCCAGCAGCACGCCGGCGAAGAAGAAGGCGACGGTGTGGGCCACCTTGATGAACCAGGAGAAAAACGCGTTGAGCGAGCCCTCGCGTCGGCGGGCGGTGGCGAGCTCGTCGGCGTCGGCGACGTCGGCTTTCATCGACGGGATGAACAGCCAGAAGGCGGAGAGAGCGCTGGCCTCGAAAACGCCCGAGACGATCTGGAGGTAGGGATGCTTCGGCGTCATGCAGAAGTAGGCGAGCAGGTGGCCGAAGAGGCTGAAGAGCAGCATGGCGGTGATCATGGTGCGCTTGTCGTGCCGGCGGCCCAGCCAGGCGAGCAACGGGATGGTGCCGATGCCCACGACGACGATGACGGAGGTTTTCCAGCCCGCGATGACGTTGGCGGTCTGGAGGTCGCCGTGGTTGACGTAGTAGTAATTCAAATACTGGCCGAGGGTGTTGACCGAGCCCGAGCCAAGCACGAGGCAGAAGGACGCGCCGACCAGATACCAGAGCGGGCGGCAGCCGGCGGATTCGCGCAGGCTGGCCCAGAGGCGGGTCTTGGGCTGGGCGGCGGCCTCGTGGACATAGTAGCGCTCCTTGACGAACAAGGCAGGCAGCAAGCCGACGACCAGGATGGCGGCGGCGATGAACCAGGCGGTGTAGCGCATGCCGATGACGATGTCGGGCTTGCCGGTGGCGGGATCGAGGAACTGATCCGAGGTGGCGAAGGCGAGGACCCAGCCGCCGATGAAGAAGCCGAACTTGGCGAAGAGCGTGCACCAGGCGGCAAGGCGCGTGCGCTCATCGTAGTCGGGCGTGAGCTCCAGTTGAAACCCGTAGTAGGGCATGGACCACACGGTATAGACGGTGAAATAGACCATGCCGACGACGATGAGGTAGGCGATCTTGCCCTGATCGGTGAGGTCGAGCGGCATGTGCCAGAAAAGTGGATACACGGCGGCGGTGAGCACGGCGCCCACCACGAGGAAGGGGCGGCGGCGGCCCCAGCGCGTGCGGGTGTTGTCGGACCAATTGCCGATGACGGGATCGGTGATGGCATCCCAGGCGCGGTAGAGCATGAGGATGAGGCCCAGCACGTAGGGCTTCATGCCGAGGCCGATGTTGAAAAACGGCATCCACAGGACCGAGGTCATGAGGCCGGTGCAGATGAAGTTCATGTTTTCGCCGGTGGCGAACATGAGCTTCTGGAGCAGCGGGATGCGGTCCTTCTCTTGGGTGGAGGAAGCGGTCATGAAACGAAGGGCAATGGCGCGATCAGGCCGCGACGGTGGAGGCCGCGGTGATCGGCATCAGGGCAGGACGAGATTTACGACGGTGGGCGCGGTGCCTGGCCGGTGGCGCACTTCGCTCTCGATCACGCGGCCGCCGACGGTGGCGCGCACGGTGTAGCGGCCGTAGAAGCCGCGCGTGGCGTAGCGACCTTCGGTATCGGTGGCTCCGGTGGCGCGGGTCCACCA
>JALOTV010000131.1 GCA_025457685.1 Opitutaceae bacterium | reverse complement strand
AGGTCGAGTTGCGCATCCACGCGCCGGTGCGAGGGGGCGCCGGCAAGTTCGCGATTGGCCCAGAACTCCGCCCGCACTCCGGGCGTGCCCATCGTCTCGTCGGTGAAGAGTTCGCCGCTCGCGAAGGAAAACTGGTTTTCCGGAAAACCGGCGGCGAGGGCGCACCCCGGCTCGTGTAACACACGCACGCCATGCGCGGAAAGTTTTTCGCGGATGCCGCGCAGGATGGTCACCGGACGGGCGGGCTCGCCGGCGTAGTTGCCGAGCAGCGCGGAGCGGTCGTCGGCCACCGGGCCCAGCACCGCGATCGTGCGCAGGGAGGATGGCTCCAGCGGCAGCACCCCGTTGTTCTTTAGGAGAACCAGCGACTGTCTGGCGGCCTCCAGTGCGAGCGCATCGTGCTCCGGCGCATCGTTGCGCTCGGGCGCGATGGCGGCGTGCGGATTGCGGGGTAGATCATCAAACTGACCGAGCCGGAATCGCAGGCGCAGCAGACGCGTAAGGGCGCGGTCGAGGTCCGCCTCGGTGCAGAGCCCACGCGCGATCGCCTCTGGCAGGGCCGCATAGGTGGCGCCGGAGCACAGGTCGTTGCCGGCCCGCAGAGCCAGCGCGGCGGACTCGGCCGCGTCGCGCGTGTAGCGGTGGTGGGCATGGACATCGTGCACGCAATCCACGTCGCCGACCACGGCGCCGGAAAAGCCCCAACGCTCGCGCAGGATGGTGGTGAGCAGGCGCGCGTTCACCGGGCCGGGCACGCCGTCGATGGCGTTGTAAACCGACATCAGCGACTGCGCCCCGCCCTCGACGATGCCGGCCTCGAAGGCAGGCAGATAAGTTTCCCACAAGTCGCGAGGCGTGGGGCGCGCGTCGAAGGTATGGCGCTCGGCCTCGGGCCCGCTGTGCACGGCGAAGTGCTTGACCGTGGCCACGGTCTTGAGGTGCGCGGGATCCTCGCCCTGCAGCCCGCGCACAAACTCGACCGCGAAGCGCCCGGTCAGATACGGGCATTCGCCGTAGGTCTCCTGTCCCCTGCCCCAGCGCGGATCGCGGAAAATGTTAATGTTGGGCGACCACAGCGTGAGGCCTTCGTAGATCTTCGTGGCCCCGCCCGAGGCGCGCACGGTGGCGTGGTATTTGGCGCGGGCCTCGGTGGAGATCACCTCCGCCACGCGGCGGTGCAGGGCCGGATTCCATGTCGCGGCCAGTGCGATGGCCTGCGGGAACACCGTGGCCACGCCGTTGCGCGCCACGCCGTGCAAGGCCTCGTTCCACCACTGGTAGGCGGGAATGCCGAGGCGGGGCACGCCCTGTGTGTCCATGCCGAGCTGATCCACCTTTTCCTCCAGGCTGAGCCGGGAAACGAGATCGGCGACACGGGCTTCACGCGGCTGTGTGGAATCACGAAAAAGCGGGGTCACGAAAAACGGAACGGGGACCTCTCAGCGCGTCTCGGCGAAGTAGAGGTGGTTGAACAGGCCCTTGTAGGCGCGGTCACTGCCGCCAAAGCCGATGAAGAGCGGCACGGCGGTGGGCAAAAATTCCCAGGTGCCGGGCAGAGGCGTCTCCGCCGGCACTCCGTCCACCACGAGACGCGCGCTCTCGGGCGAGATCACCACCTGCACGCGGCTCCACTTGCCCGCCGGCACCGGCAAGCGCACGCTGGAGATGATCTGCTTGCCCGCCTCCTCACGCGAAATCTGCCAGACATTCATGGTCAGTTCGCCGCGCGACGCACGGTAGCGCAGCTCGCAGAAACCATACAGGTAGACCAGCGTCTGGTGCTCGGGCCCGTCGATGGCGGGGTTCATGTCCACGCCCAGGGTGAACCGAGGCGAGACGGGATATTTTTGGGCCAGGCGCACGCCCGCCTTCTGCGTCCCGTCGATGAGCAACCCGCCTTCCGGCGCGACGCTCAACCAGCCCGGGAACTCGATATGGTTGGACCCGACGAGATCCACCACGGTCAAGGCGGGCGGGCGGCCGATGACTTTGCCGCTATGCCAATGAGCGGTGAGCCCGGCCGGAAGCTCCGGCGCGGCGGGAGCCGGTGCGACCTGGGCCGAGGCGGCGACGCAGACGGAGACGAACAGGAGGCTGGCAACCCAGCGGCGTGGACCGGTAGCGCGCATGGCGGGTGTCCTTAAAGTTCGGATACGACAAACTCGGAGATGGAGCCGTTGAACGGACGCTCCCCGACCAGACCGACGCGCACCGAGGTGCTGATGGGCACGGGACGCAGGCCCTCGGGCAGCACGTCCTCGGCTCGGCTCAGACCGACCGCCAGCGTGAGTTTGCCGTCCTTGTAGGTGGCGACCGCCTGGTTCCACACATCGGGCGAGATATCCGCCTTCACCATCAGGTATTTTTTCTCGGGCAGGTTGACGATGAACTCGAGCCGGGACCGGCCCAGGTTGTAGCGAAGCTCGTAGCACCCGCAGAGGGAGACGATGGTCTGCAGCGGCGCGCCGGTGGACGCGGGACGGAAGCGGAGTCGCAGCTGGATGGCCGAGATGGGATCGATGTTGCGCTTGCTCCGGCCCCAATCGGTCTGCGTGCCGTCAAAACTGAGCACCTGACGTCCCTGCTCGTCGGCGTCGACCTTGAGCGTGGCGCCGGAGCGGAAAATGATCTCCGGGCCACCGGAGTTTTCGGGCGCCTCGACCGTGGGGCCGTAGTTGGCGGCCTTGGAGAAATCCCAGGAATACAGCACCGTGCCTTGAGCGACGGCGATGGACGCGGCGGCGAGGCCGGCGAGAGCGGTGAGCAGGCGGAGTAGTTTCATGGTAGAACGGAAGAGGTGAAAATGGGGAAAACCCGAAGGGCGGCGTGAGGAGGGTTAGGGATGCGGGACGGGCTCGGCACCAATCTCGCGACTCACGCGTTGCGCCGGCGCGTCAGCGCTTGGTGACGTTTGCCATCACGCCGGCGGGCGCGCAGGGGGTGCGGGCGTGCAGACAAGGGAGACATGACAAACCTAGGTCCTTCGTTTCCCGCGCGGGAAAAGAAGGGCGAACGAGGTGAACGAATTACGCGGTAGGCGACGGTTACATGGATCGTCACCGACTGCGGAGTATCACGGCGCGGACGGCAGGTTCCACCAACGCCAGATGCCGGGATTGACGGTGAAATTCTGATTACCGACCAAGGCGGACACGTGGAGGTCGGCCCAAAGATAGAGACCCTTGTTGCCCGGCTGCGTAATGCGGTAGGCGCCAGCCACATCCTTTTTGGTCACGGGCTCGGCGGTGGGGTCTAGATCGGTGTCGCCGATGCCGAAGGGATCATTGGACTCGGCCATCAGCACGGTCTGGCTCGGAGCGGGCACGTTGGACATGCGGGCATTCCATTTACCCTGGCCGGCGTTGTAGGCCCAGATGTTGGGGTTGAAGGCGAAGTGGGCGAAATTGCCGTAAGGCTGGGTCGCGCTCGTGACGCCGTCAGGAATCTCCGCGTTGCTGGAAAACCAGGTCGCTCGCTGCTGATACTGGAAGCTGCCGGATGCGTTAAACGCGGGCTTTTTCGGGAAGTAACGGTCGATAGTCTCGTAGACAGGGAACCGTGTGCCGCCCGACGAGGCCGAGCGTGCCTCGCCCGCCTGAATACGGCCCGGCTGCCCGGGCAAGGGCGAGTGGGGCATCGTGTTCTTACTCTCGGCCCAGTAGAGCGCGGTGGCTTTGCCGATCTCGCGCAGATTGGAGATGTCGCTGATCATGCGTGCGGAGCTGCGCACGCGACCGACCACCGGGATCAGGATGGCCGCCAAGATGCCGACGATGGCAATGACGGTCAGGAGCTCGATCAGGGTGAACGCGGAGACGCGACGAGTGGAACGCGGGGCGAACATGGTCGGGGAAGGGGTCGAGGGGGAAAGGGGAGAAACTGCGACCGGGCCAGAAACGTGTCCAAGCCCGGCGGAAGGGGCAAAGGGGAACGGCTACGCAGTGTCACCGCTCCCCTGAAAATCCAACAAACGCTCAACCGGCGCGACGACGGCGACGGGTAGCGGAGAAACCAAGCGCCGCCAGACCGGCCAACACGGCGAAGGCGGAGGGCTCGGGGATGGCGGAAGCTACAACAACTTGGAGATTGGTTCCGCCGTCCGAGAACTGGAAGTAAGCGTTTCTATCGCCACCAAGAAATGCGAAATTTTCGAGGCCTAGATTCGAAATCGAGGTGTAGCTGACGCTCGTGGCGCTATCAAAGATAGTGTATGTGCCAAAAGCGGTTGAGCTAGATAGCCCGAGGAGGTCGTCTATACCAAAGCTCGTCGGCAGAGTGACGGTTCCGGTGACCTTAAGCGTCGATGCAGGATCAAAGCTGAACCGCGCATTTGTATTAAGGGTCAAACTACCACCGATAGTGCCGTTACCGCCAACAGCAGCGAGCCCCGAAACTGTAACGAGTCCCGATCCTGTGCCGGAGCCGGTAGTGTTCGAAACGACAAGAGTGCCGGCGCCAACGCTTACACCACCCAAAAAGGTGTTAGCGTTAGAAAGTGTAAGGGTGCCACCACCCTCCTTAGCCAAAGAAGTCGTAAAAGAACCGTTGCTGTTGTCGGCGATTACGCCGCTCAAAACAAGATTGCCGTCACCACCAACACGAAATGCATTATTTGCGACCCCCGTATCATTTCCTGCATTGTGCGTAATACCGCCGCTAATGGTCAAAGTCTGGCCAGCGCTGGAAACAAGAATTCCTGACGCAGCAGACCGGCGATCGACTTGAAAATTACGATTGGTGCTGGTGGTTGTGCCGGTGTAATAAAATAGTCCATTTGTATTATTACCACCAAGAGAGGCTGTGGTGAACGCGCCAGCAGCGCTGCTTGTTGCCGAATCTGAGATCGAAGAAAAACGGGCTATGCCGCGAAACAGATTTAAGGTAGTAAAAGAATTATTTGGATTCGTTAGGGTTACATCAGCATCGGAGTTTATCCGTAGTGTAGCCACATCGACTTCAAATTGATTCCCATACGTGCCCGTGCCCGTGGCGTCGAATGCCAAAGTGCCAGCCCCCGTAAGTTGAGCAGTAAAAGCACCAGTAACACCGTTAGCGGTCAAATTCAGAATACGACCCGATGCAATCGACCACTCTTGGTTAGCGGTCAAAACGAGAGCAGGATCGATGCGAAGATTTCCTCCTGCGCCGGTTAGATCCACGCCTACAGAGCCTAAGCTCAAAGTTTGAGCTCCAGTGCCGCTGATACGTCCATTATTGTTTGCGACATTAGTATAAGATATACCTGCAATGTCTAAGCTAGCCCCCATCTGAACCTGAGCGCCAGTCCACGTGCTGGTGAACTCAAGAGTGTTTGAGCTTCCTGGAATTTGAGCCGGGCTCCAACTCGCCGAGACGTTTAAATTCTCATTATTAGAGGCCTTAGTGAGGATCTGAGCAGACGCCGCAGAAACTACCACCATCGCCGCCAACAGCACGCCGGCGGCTTTGTAGTGGGATCGCGAATACACGGGAGCGGACACGGTGGAGGGATGGGTTTTCATAGAAAGGACAGGTGGGGATGAGGGGTGCTTGGATACAGGGGAACGACCATACCTTCGCATTTTTCCAGAATTTTCCAAGCAATATTTTATTTATTTGCGCAATTTTTTGCAAATTTACCTTGGAATCGTCGCAATCTTCGCCATGGTCGCGACTCACCGATGGCCCGCCCCACCTCTCAACGCGTCAACCTTTCGACCATCGCCGAGCGCCTCGGAGTCTCGGTCGCCACCGTGTCGCGCGCTTTGCGCGGCATGAATGGCATCCACCCCGAGACCGAGGCCCGCATCGTGGGACTCGCCCACGAGATGGGTTACCACGCCCGCAGCGGCGCTATCCGCACCCAGCAAAACGCGGCGGAGACCGCCCTGCGCCACGTGCTGGTCCTCAGCCAGAGCACATCGCCCGACGTCGATCAGCGCTACATGGCCGGCATGAGCGGCGCGGCGGTGGGATTTAACGTCGCGATTCTCTCCCACCTCGTCGCACGCGACCAGTGCGCCACCGTGCTCGACCAGCGCCTCGGCCCGGCTTCCTTGCGGGGCGGCCTGGTGAAGGGCGCGATCGTGATCCACCGCTGGCCCACCGAGGTCGTCTCGGAAATTTGCGCAAAATTTCCCGTTGTTTCCATCGTCCACGATTATCCGGGCACCGAGGCCGACTTGATCGGCATCGATGATCGCCGGGGCATGGCCGAGCTCGTGCATCACCTGCACGCGGGCGGACACCGGCGCATCGGCTTCTTCGGGCTGTGCCCCGAGGTGAGCTGGTCGAGCGCCCGCTACGCGGCCTACATCGAGACGCTCACCCGTCTGGATCTCGCGATCGATCCGCGCGACGTCGTGCGCATCAGCCTAGAGCAAGCCCTGTCCTCGGAGGAGTTTTCCAGCGCGCCTTGGGCGCAGGCGATCGAGACTCGCCGACGCGCAGGTGTGGACGCCTGGGTGTGCGCGAGCTCAATGACCGGGCGCACCCTTTGCCGCTTTTTTGTGAATCGTGGCCTCTCCATTCCCCGCGATGTCGCCTTGGTCAGTTACCACGGCGGCTCGTATCCCAAGGCCAACGACCTCCCCGCCATCACCACGACCGACGTCATCGACGAGGAACTCGGCGCGGCGGCGGTGCGACGGCTGATCAACCGACTCGATCACCCCGGCGAATCGAGACGCTCCATCCTCATTCCCGCCCGACTCGCGGTGGGCGAGACCACCCGAGTTCCGGTTGGCGCAGGCTGCGCCGCGCCCTCACCCGGCAGGCGCTGATCCTCCGCCCTACCCTCACCGCCCGGCATGCGCCGGGCCCACCCATTTACCACTCAGCCCGCCTTTTCTCCTCATTTCCCATGACCCCGGCTCTCTGCGCAAATCCCCCCATAGCTCCCGCGCCCGATGTCACCGCACCTGCGGTTCGTCCGGTGGATATGGTCATCCTGGGGGCAAATTTCGGCGCTAAGATCGCCCGTCAGCTCATCGCCGCGCCGGGCACCGTCCGCGTCGCGGGTGTGTGCGATCTCGACCAGCCCAAAGCCCACGCACTCGCCAACGAGCTCAACGTGTCCGTCTACGCCAGCCTAGATCAGGTGCTCGCGGATCCGAACGTCGAGGCTGTTGGCGTCTTCACCGGCCCTATCGGACGTGCGCGCCTGATCGAGTGCATTATCCAGGCCGGCAAACACGTGATGACCACCAAGCCCTTCGAGCTTGATCCCGCCGAGGCCGCGCGAGCCTTTGCCGCCGCCGAGCAACACCGCCGCGTCCTGCACCTCAACTGCCCCGCCCCCGTGCCTGCGGCAGATCTGGCCGCAATCCGCGAGTGGCTGGCCAGCGCCGACCTCGGTCGCCCGGTCGCCCTGCTTGCCCGCACCTGGGGTGATTACCATGAAGTCGCCGACGGTTCCTGGATGGACGACCCGGCCCGCTGCCCCGGAGGCCCGCTCTTTCGTCTCGGCGTTTATTTTCTCAACGATTTCGCCGGCCTGCTCGGACGCCCGACGGAGGTGCACGTGCAACACGCCCGCGTGCGCACCGGTCGACCCACGCCCGACAACGCCCAAATCTCCATCGCCTACGAAGGCGGCGCGTTGGCGACCATCCTCACCAGCTTCTGCGTGCGCGATGGCCAGCCCTACCGCGACGATGTGGAGATCGCCTGCGAACGCGGCACCATCCGGCGCTGGATGATCCGCAGCGGCGATCTCGACATGAGCCGCGATCACGCCGTGGTCGAACTCCAGCGCGCCGGACATCCCGTCCGCCGCGTGGTGACCGCGACCGGAGACTACGCCGGATGGTATGCCTGGCCCGCTTTCCAGGCCGCCGTGCGCGGTCTGCCCGGCTCCGTCCCGCACAACGCCTCCGAGACCATCGCCGGCGTGCGCCTGCTCGCCGCCCTCTCGCGCGCCGCCCTCTCGGGCGAAACCGTCCGCCTCTGATCGCAGACGCGCGCGCAGCGAGCGCCGAAACCAGACTTCACCGCTCGCTCTTCGCCCCTTTGCGACGGTAACGCGAGGGCGTCACGCCCTCCTCCTCGCGAAACGCCTGCACGAAGTATTCCGGTGAACGAAAGCCGCACGCGACGCCGATTTCCCGAATCGGCAGGTCGGTGGTCGTCAGCCACAGGCGCGCGGCACGCAGGCGCTCCCCGCGCAAAAACTCC
>JALOTV010000408.1 GCA_025457685.1 Opitutaceae bacterium | reverse complement strand
AGATACGCCCCGAGTTTAGAAGACCAGGTGCTTCACGGTGAGGCCCTGGTTGATGAGCTGTTTGAGCGAATCGATGCCGATGTGGAGGTGGTCCTCGACGTAGGCGTCGTCCACGACCTTGTCGCTGGCGGCGGTTTTGACGCCCTCGGGGATCATGGGCTGGTCGGAGACGAGGAGGAGCGCGCCGGTGGGGATCTCGTTGAAAAAGCCGACGCTGAAGATGGTGGCCGTCTCCATGTCGATGGCCATGCAGCGGATCTTTTTCAGGTAGGCCTTGAAGTCGGCGTCGTGTTCCCAGACCCGGCGGTTGGTGGTGTAGACCGTGCCGGTGTAGTAGTCGCGGGCGCGTTCGCGGATGGTGGTGGAGATCGCCTTTTGCAAGGCGAAGGCGGGCAGGGCGGGGACCTCGGGCGGGAAGTAGTCGTTGCTCGTGCCCTCGCCGCGGATGGCGGCGATGGGGAGGATGAGATCGCCCAGTTCGGCGCGATGTTTGATGCCGCCGCACTTGCCGAGGAAGAGGACGGCGGCGGGTTTGATCGCGGACAGCAGGTCCATGATGGTGGCGGCGGTGGCGCTGCCCATGCCGAAGTTGATGATGGTGATGCGGCCGGCGGTGGCGCTGGGCATGGGCTTGTCGCGGCCGCGCACCGGGACGTGGTGCATCTTGGCGAAGAGCTTCACGTAGCGCTGAAAGTTGGTCAGCAGGATGTAGTCGCCAAACTCGTCCAGCGGCACCCCGGTGTAGCGGGGCAGCCAGTTTTCCACGATGTCATGGCGGGATTTTAGCGCGGTGGGCGTGGGGGCGGACATGAGCGAAGGATGAGCGGTTGCGGAGGCGGACCAATGTTTAATCGCGGCGCGTTCAGGGCGTGGCCGCGGGGGCGGCGGGCCAGGCGAGGTCGGCGACATTGACGGCGTGGCGCGCGAGCTCCGCGCCCGCCTCGTCGTGCACGGTGAAGGTGAGCACGCGGGCCTCGGGCGGGCCGGAGAGCGCGATGCGCGAGTAGTTGTTGCGCTGGACCGAGAGGACGCGCCCGGGATCGGCGGGGAGCTCGCGGGTGTGGGCGCCGGCGGTGAGCGCGCTGCTGGTGAACTCGTGGAGCGGGTAGGGCAGGATGCCCTCGCGGCGGAGGACCTCGGAGTAGTGGACGTCGCCGGAGAGAAAGACCACGCCGCCGATCTGGTTGTCGCGGATGAAGGCGAGGATCTCCTCGCGCTCGGCCTGGAAGCGGTGGTGGTCCTCGGAGCCCGGGTAGAAACGCTCGCTGAGGAACTGGCTGCCGGTGGCGATGAAGGTGAGCTTCTGGTGGCGGCGTGCGCCGCCCTCGTTGCGCGAGGCGAGCTGCTGCTTGAGCCAGGCGAGCTGGGCGCGGCCGTATTGGGTTTTTTGATACGCAGGGGTGTCGGGCAGGGTGGAGTCGGTGCGGTGGGTGCGGTTGTCCATCAGCAGGAAGACGGCGTCGCCCCACTGGAAGCGGTGGTTGATGGCGGCGGGATCGCGCGGGGTGCCGAAGGCTTGATTGGGCCAGTAGGCCTCGAAGGCGGCGCGGGCGACGGGGGCGAGCGACCAGTCGCCGTTGGCGTTGTTAGGCCCGAATTCATGGTCGTCCCACGTGGCGTATTGGGGCATGGCGGCGAGGAAAGGCTGGAGGGCCGGGGTAGCGCGATCGGCGCGGTAACGATACCAGATGCCGGAGGCCGAGGAGAAATCCGCCTCGCGCAGGTAGAGGGTGTCGCCCAGCCAGAGCATGAAATCGGCGCCGCTGGCGGCCATGGTGGCCCAGATGCGCTCGCTGCCGGAGCCGTAGGAGCGGCCCGGGCGATCGTAGGGCGCGTCGTTGAAGTAGGCGCACGAGCCGAGCAGGAAGGAAAAATCGGGCGCGGCCCGGCGGTATTCGTGCTGGTCGGTGGTGCGGAAGGCGAGCGGGTAGGGCACGTCGATGGTCTCATGGGCAGCGGGCCGAGGATGAATTTGACGGGTTGTCCGCCGGCGGGGGTGGGCGAGGGGGCGGGCAGGGTGACGGTCACGGGCGACGCGGCCGAGGGGGCGGCGGCGTCGGGCGCGGATTCGCGCACGTAGGTGAGGGAAATCTCCTTCGCGCCTTCGGCCTCTAGCCAGATGGCGACCTCTCGGTGGGTCTGGTAGCCGAGCATGGGGCCGGAGACGAGTTTCGCCTCCGAGGCGTGCAAGGCGCCGCCCAGGCCCGGTGCGCAAAGGGCGAGCAACGCCAGGAGCAACGCCGTCGTTATGAGGCGTCGGTCGGCGGACGGGTCGGAGCGGCCTTTTCGAAGGGAGTCGTGAGTCATGGCGTCACCATGCATGGAGCGAGTCTCAGGCCAAAACGAAACGCGCGATTGCGGATCGTGAGAGGCGGGTCCGGATAGGGGAAATCGAAGAAGCCGGCGTTTACGCTGCCTTTTCAGAACCGGACGTAGTCACCGCGATCAAGCGGCGATCACGTCGATGCCGCGCAGGCCGAAAAGAGGGGCGGCGGCGAGGAGGTGGCGGTCATTTGAATAGATTTCGACAAAGCCCGCCTCGGCCGCGCTTGCGAGATGAAGGGCATCGGCGGCGCGGAGATATACGCTTGGCGCGGCGCGGCGATAGGCGGCGGTGACGCGGTCAAGGTGAATGTCGCCGATGGGCAACCAGTGGAGCGCGCCCGCCGCGCGGTCGGCGGCAATCTGTTCGATCAACGCATCAACGTGGGCGGGAAGGGCGGTGCCCTCGCGGACCTTGCGGTGGGCGGCGGCGACCAGCTCGGCCCGGCCGTGGAGCGAACAGGTGATCACATCCACTGTCGCCGCGAGGGCGCGCACGGCGCCGGAACCGAGCTCGGGGTGGTAGAGCTTGAGCAGGTAGGCGGTGTCGAAATACGCGGCGATCATCGTTCGTCGCGCTCGGCGGAGACGGAGGCGGTGGAGTCGCCACCTTCGCCGAAGGCACCGGAAGCGAGGGCGGCGGCGAAAGCGGGTTGAAGCGGTCGGGTGGCCCAATAGGAAGGGCCGGTGCGCGGGGTGGCGGCCGAGGTGGCCTCCTCGGCGGCGAGAGCCTTTTCAAGCAGGTGCATGGTTTCCTGCGTCAACGAACGGCGATGGGCAGCGGCGGTGCGCTTCAGTCGGGCGTGAAGCTTGGCGGGCACGGACTTGATTACAAGCGTGGGCATGGTGATAAAAGGGAAGCGTTTTGCTTCCCAAGGGCAAGGACGCGAATGGATGCGGGGGCATTCCGGGACTCGGCGGCGCCCGGAGGGCGGTGCGCTTGACACCCGCGAGGAGCCTGATCGTGAGACACGGTCGGCCGGTCTCGTCTGGGTGGGAAATGGTCTTCAAGGTGTGGAGGCGCTTGCGATCGGTGCCGGTGATAATGACGCGGACGGAGCGCGACAGCGCGGAGATGGTCTGCGGTCGTGCCGCTGGCCCCGGAGCATCGCGGAGGGGTGAACTTAGCGGGTGTCCTGTGGGCGGCGAGGTGAACAATAGGCGGCCGCCGTCCCATACGCGGACAGGGCAGGCGCGAGATATCCAGAGGATGTCCCAGAGGATGTCATGCCAGACGCCGCGCCAGTCGTTCGCGTGCTTCGGGCTCGCGACGGCCTGCTCTATGAGGGCGAAGACTGCCGCCGTCATGGCGACGTGAACGCTCGGGAAGTGCTGGCGGGTGACCTCGGCGAGGTCGCCAGTGGTGGCGTCGGCAAGAACGCCGTCGGCTATGGCCTGGGCGCGGGTGTAAACGCTGATGACGGTGAAGCCGTCTAGCGGGTGGCCGGGCTGGTGGATCTGGTCGCCGCGCTGAGGTGTAGGATGCGCAAGGCTGCGCCCGGAATCCGGGCACTCGCCTCCTTGCGCCCCTTCGCTCTGCTTCGGCGCCACGCCTGCGGCGTGACCAT
>JALOTV010000130.1 GCA_025457685.1 Opitutaceae bacterium | reverse complement strand
GGCCACCAACTCGGCCGGCTGGAGCAGCGGCGGGGTGACGTTTGGCAACACCTTCACCGACTTCGGCGGCGGGTTCTCGGCGTGGGCGGGCTTTGCCTATTCCAACATCGCGGACACCACGACGGCGGGTTTCGGCAACCAATACGCGGCCTACTCGCTGAACGTCGCCAACGCCGGCGTGTATGGCGTGGCCTACTACAGCGCCTACGATCCTGCGCCGGTGATCGGCTTCGCGGGGCCGGTCGCGCCGCAGTCGATCCGGCTGACCAACACCACCTATGCGGCGCTGGACATGCTGGCGGGCTCGGACTTCTCGAAGAAGTTTGGCGGCGCGTCGGGCGACGAGGCCGACTGGCTGACGGTGACCTTCACCGGCTACGACGTGGGCGACGCGGTGACCGGCGCGGTGACGGTTTATCTGGCCGATTATCGCTTCGCGGACAACGCGCTCGACTACGTGATCGATGATTGGACGGGCGTGGACCTCACCGGGCTGGGCTCGGCGGTGACGACGATACGGCTGAGCTTCGCCTCCAGCGACACCAGCGTGTTTGGCATCAACACGCCGACCTACGTGGCGATCGACGACCTAGAGTTTGTCGCGGTGCCCGAGCCCTCGGCGGCGGCGGTGCTCGCCGGCCTAGGCGCGGGGCTGGTGGTGGCGCTGCGCCGTCGCCGCCGCAGCGGCGCGGCGACCGCGCAGGGATGAATCCATGCGCGTGATCCGGCAGCTTTCGCTTTGGCTCGCGGGCGCGATGTTCGCGTCGGCGCTTCCGCTGGCCGGTGGTCCCTACGACGGGGCTGCCGGCACGCCGGGCTCGCTGGCGGTCGCGCACACCGACCCCGCGATCGCGGGCTGGGCGACGGGAGTGGCCGAGCTGGTGCGCGGACCGGCGCAGGCGGGCGCGCCGGAGCATGGGCTGGCGAGTTTCGGGGCGGGGGAATTTGCGCTCGGGCCGGTGCGGCGCGAGACGTCCGACGATGTCTACGACGTCGTCTCGCTGGGCGACGGCGGGCGGGTGACGCTGACCTTCGCGCGTCCCATCGCGGACGGCGAAGGGTGGGATTTTGCGGTGTTTGAAAACGCGTTTGCGGGCGGGTTTCTCGAGCTCGCGTTTGTGGAAGTGAGTTCGGACGGCGTGAATTTTTTCCGCTTCGACGCCTACTCGGAGACGCCCGTCGGCGTGCAGATAGGCGGCTTTGGCGGGCTCGATCCGACCAACGTGCGCAACCTCGCCGGCAAGCACGCGGGGGGATTTGGGACGCCCTTCGATCTCGCGGAGCTGGCCGGTCGCAGTCCCCTGCTCGACCTCGGCGCGATCACCCACGTGCGCGTGGTCGATGTGGTCGGCGCGGTCGATCCCGCGCTCGCATCGTTCGACGCGTTGGGCCGGGTGGTGAACGACCCCTGGCCGACGCCCTTCGCCACCGGCGGCTTTGACCTCGACGGCGTGGCGGTGCGGCACTTCGCGCCCGAGGCGGCGACGGGCTACGAGGCGTGGCAGGCGGTGCATTTCAGCGTCGCCGAGCGGGCCAACGCGGCTCTGGCGGGCGAAGACGCCGACGCGGATGCGGATGGCTTGCCCAATCTCCTCGAATACGCGCTGGCGGGCGACCCGCGCGACGCGTCCGACGCGGTCGGGATCGCGCCCCGACTGCGGCAGGCGGACGGTCGCCTGGGCCTCGCCTACCGGCCGGCGGCGGGCGTGACGGGGCTGCTCTGGGCGGTCGAGTGGTCGACCGATCTCGTCGGCTGGGACGGCACCTTGGCGGTCTTGAATGCCCCGCAGAACGACCTCGCCGGCGAAGTGGTGGTGTGGGCGCGGAGCACCCTCGCGGCGGCGCCGCGCCAGTTTCTCCGTCTGCGCGTGACGCGGCTCTCGCCATGAAAACTTCGCGTCGCGCCTTTACCCTGATCGAGCTGCTGACGGTGATCGCGGTGGTGGGCGTGCTCGCGGCGATTTTGATCCCGGTGGCGGGGCGGGCGCGCCTCGCCGCGCAGACCGCGACCAGCCTGAGCCAGCTGCGCCAGCTGGCCACGGCGACGCACGCCTATGTGGCCGACAACCGCGGGCTGTTTCCCCCCGCGATGTCGCTCGACAACCACACCCGCTGGCACGGGGCGCGCCGCCACTCGGGCGAGCCCTTTGATCCGGCGAAGGGCTGGCTCGGGCCCTATCTCGGGCGCGACGGGCGGGTGAAAATCTGCCCGGTGTTCGCGAGCCTGGAGACCAGCCCCGAATCCTTCGAGTATGGCGCGGGTGGATACGGCTACAACGCGACCTACCTCGGCGGGCCGGCGGCGCGCGGCACGGCGAACGACCCCTATCGTCCGGCGCGCTTCGCCGCGCTGCCCAACCCCGGGCGCACGGTGCTCTTCGCGGGCACGGCGCTGGCGCGGGCGGCGGGCTTGCAGGAGTATCCGTTTACGGAGCCGCCCTATTGGCTGAGCCCCGGCGGCGCGCCGGCCGGGACGAGCCAGCCCAGCACGCATTTCCGCTTCGGCGGCAAGGCCCTGGTGGCGTGGTGCGACGGGCGGGTGAGCGCGGAGCGGCCCAACGGCGAGAGCGGGCCCAACTACTACGGCGGCGACAACGCGCGCGCCGGGCTCGGCTGGTTCGGGCCGACGGAGGCGAACGGGTATTGGAATCCGTGGTATCCCGAGAATCGTAGGCTGTGACCGCGTGACGATGAGAACGCTTCGACTAATTTTTATTCTGTGCCTCGTGGGCTATGCGGCGGCGCTGCGCGGTGCGGATGCGGTGCGGGTGGTCTCGCAGACGGTGGGCAGCGACGAGCTGCTGCTCGCGGTGGCCGCGCCGGGCCAGATCGCGGCGCTCTCGCACCTGGCGCGCGATCCGGTGTTTTCCGGCGTGGCGGAGGAGGCGGCGGCGCATGCGCAGATCACGCTCGGCGACGCGGAGACGATCTTGCGGCACCGCCCCACGCTCGCGCTCTTCGCGGACTACAGCCGCGCCGAGCTGGTGGAGCAGGTGCGGCGGGCGGGCGTGGCGGTGATGGTTTTTGACCGCTACAAGACCCTCGAGGACGCGCACGCCAACCTGCGGCGGCTGGCGGCGGCGCTCGGGCCCGAGGCGGTGGCGCGGGCGGAGCGCATCGTCGCGGCGGACGCGGCGCGGCTGGCGGCGCTGCGCGAAAGACTCGCGGGCGTGGAGCCTGTGCGGGTGATCGCGCCCTCGGCCTACGGCGTGATCGCCGGTGCCGACACGACTTTTCAGGATCTCTGCGATCGGGCGGCGGCGGAGAATCTGGCCGCGACGCGCGGCGGGCTGCGCGGGCATGCGGCGCCGCCGGCGGAGCAGTTGCTCACCTGGCCGGTGGAGCGCGTGGTGTTGGCGGGTGATGCGCCCGAGGCGGCGCTCGCGCCCTACCGCCGCCTGCCGCCCTACCAGTTCATGCCCGTGGTGCGCGAAGGCCGCGCGGCGGTGATCCCGGGGTGGATGCTCGGCTGCGTGAGCCACCTGCGGGTGGAGGCCTACGAGCGGCTGGCGCGGGCGCTGCATCCGGAGGTGTTTGCCGAATGAAAACGGTCGGCAACGTGTCGGCGCTGGTGGTGGCGGGCGTGGGGCTGGTCGGGCTCGCCGCGCTGTCGCTGGCGGTGGGGGATGCGCGGCTCTCGTTTGCGCAGATTTGGGACGGGCTGCTGCGGCGGGATGAATTTGCGGCGACGATCGTGTGGAGCATTCGCATGCCGCGCCTGCTGGTCGGCCTGCTCGTCGGGGCGGCGTTGTCGGCGAGCGGGCTCGTGATGCAGGCGTATTTCCGCAACGGGCTGGCCAGCCCCGGGCTGCTCGGGGTGAGCGCGGGCGGGGCGGCGGGCGCGGTGGTGGCGATAGGGTGCGGGCTGGCGGCGGTGTCGCTGTTGACCGTGCCGCTCTTCGCGGTGGCGGGCGCGCTGGCGGCGACGGGCGCGGTGATCCTGCTGGCGCGGCGCGGGGCGAGCACGGAGCGGCTCTTGCTGGCGGGCGTGGCGCTCAACGCCCTGCTCGGCGCGGTGACCAGCTATGTGCTCTCGGCGCACACCCTCACCTACGAACGGAACGCGCAGATCCTTTTCTGGCTGATCGGCGGGCTGGAGGACCGGACCTGGGAACACGTCTGGATGGCGGCCCCCATCGTGCCGGCGGCGTTGTGGCTGCTGCCCCTCGGGCGGCCGATGGATCTGCTCAGCCTCGGCGCGGAGGAGGCGCAGAGCCTCGGGGTGGACGTGCGCAGGCTGCGCCGGCGTCTGCTCGGGCTCTCGACCGTGTTGACCGCGCTGGCGACGGCGGTGGCGGGGACGGTGGGCTTTGTGGGCTTGGTGGTGCCGCACATCCTGCGCTTGCTGGTCGGGCCGGAGCACCGCGCGCTGGTGCCGCTCTCGCTGGTGGCGGGCGCGGCTTTCGTGGTGGGGTGCGATCTGGCGGGCCGGGCGGCGGGGGATCTGCGGCTGGGCATCGTGACGGCGCTGGTGGGCGGGCCGTTTTTCTTGTGGTTGCTGCGGAGGGATGAGCGATGAGCGCGCAGGGCAAAGGCGGGGGAGGCGCGGCGCTGGCGTTGGCCTTGGAAAACGTCTCGGTGCCCGGGCGGCTGCATGAGCTGAGCCTCGAGGTGGGGGCGGGGAAAATGGTGGGGCTGGTGGGGCCGAACGGGTCGGGCAAATCCACCTTGCTGGCGGTGGCGGCGGGCTTGCTGCCGAGCGTGGCGCCCGGGGTGGTGCGCTGGGCGGGCGAGGCGGTGGCGGGCATACCCGGGCTGGAGCGCGGGAGGAGGACGGCGTGGGTGCCGCAGGAGGCGCGTTTCGAGTTTGGGTTTTCGGTGCGCTCGGTGGTGGGGCAGGGGCGCTACGCGCATGGCGACGACGGGGCGGGGGTGGCGGAGGCGCTGGAGCGTTTCGGCCTGGGGCGGATCGCGGAGCGGGCGGTGGACCGCTTGTCGGGCGGGGAGCGGCACCGGGTGTTGCTGGCGCGGGCGTGGGCGACGGGGGCGGCCTTGCAGCTCTGGGACGAACCGCTGGCGGCGCTCGATCCCCGGCACGGGCTGGAGACGCTGATGCTCGGGCGCGAGCTGACGCGGGCGGGCCGGACGCTGGTGTTTTCGCTGCACGACCTGCGCGTGGCGCATTGCCTCGACGAAGTGGTGGTGTTGCACGAAGGCCGTCTGCGCGCGGCGGGCGCGCCGGAGAAGGTGCTCACGCCCGAGCTGTTGCGGGAGGTGTTTGGCGTGACCGCGCGGGTGGAGCCGGGGCTGACTTTGTTTTTATGAAAAAAAATTACCGAACCGAGACCGAGGCGGAGCACCGCGAGCGCATGCGCGAGCTGCAGGAGGAGATGCGCGCGAAGATGCGCGCGGCGAAGGACAGGCGCGGGCTGCTCATCTGCCACACGGGGGACGGCAAGGGGAAGACGAGCGCGGCCTTCGGCATGGTGGCGCGGCAGCTGGCGCATGGAAACACCGTCGCGGTGGTGCAGTTCATCAAGGCGAGCAACGACCACGTGGAGCGCTTGCTGCGCGGGCCGCTGCTCACCTGGGATCACTACGGGGAGGGTTTTACCTGGGACACGCAGGACAAGGCGGCGGACATCGCGTGTTGTCGCGCGGGCTGGGCGCGGGCGCGGGAGCACATGGCGAATCCCGAGGTGGATTTCGTGCTGCTCGACGAGATCAACGTGGTGTTGCAGCTCGGTTATCTGCCGGTGGAGGAGGTCGTGGATGCGCTAAGGAAAAAGCGCGTGGACCAACACGTGGTGGCGACGGGACGCGGCGCGCCGGCGGAGCTGATCGAGGCGGCGGATCTCGTGACGGAGATGAAGGTGATCAAGCACCCCTTCGACGTCGGGGTGCCGGCGCAGGCGGGCATCGAGTATTGATCAGCGGCGGGCGAGGCCGCGCGGAGTCGGGGCCGAGCCGGGCGGGCGCGGGATCAATACTTGCGCTCGTAGACGGCGCCCCGGGTGTCGGTGATGAGGACGTGGTGGTCGCGCAGACCGCTGAAAATGAGCCCGGGGGCGACGGTTTCGCCGAGGCCGACGAGGCGGCCTTGGAGCAGGAGGCGGGGGCGTTCGCCGGTTTGCACGGCGGTGATGGCGAGGGCCTGGACGATGCGGGCGGTCGCGGGATCGGGGGCTCCGTCGACGGCTTGCGGCGCAGACGGGAGCGCGACGGGCACGGGAGTGGAGGCCTGCGACGAGGCGGCTGGCGCGGCGGGGGCGGACTCGGCAGATGGGTTGTCGAGGCGTTGCCAGATAAGCACGGAGGCGCCGATGGCGGCGAGGGAGAGGAGCGTGACCCAGAAGCGCTGGTGGCGGCGGGCGCGGGCGAGCTGTTTCTCCGCGTCGGTGGCATTTGTATTGGCCATGAAGGGCGCGGTGGTGGGGCCGGCGCGTTCCTTGGCTTTGGCGAGGGCTTCAGCGATACGGCTCATGTCTGTTTAGGCTAGGTATGTCCGCGAGGATTGGGCAAGTCGGTAGATGGAGCCGGTTTGCTGGAATCGGGCCATGCACCCAAAAGTGAAGTAGTAAGGCGAGAAAAGTGCGACGTGGCGCCCAAGCGGACGGGCCGGATGTCAGAGGTCGTCGTCGTGGGTCTCGCGGAGGAGGCCGGCGGTGGGGTCGGCGGCGATGCGGCGAAGCCAGTCTTGGAGGAGGGGTTCGGCGGCGACGAGGTCGGGCGGGAGGGGAGCGGCGAGCAGATCGATGGCGCGGAGCTGGCCGTCGGCGGCGCGCACGAGGTTCTTGGAGTGGAGGTCGGCGACGAGCCAGGGGGTGTCGTCGACGAAGAAGAGGCGCGGGTGGTCGCGGTGGGCGCGGAGGAGGCGAGACGGGATGGGGATGAGCGGGGCGGGTTGGACGCCGGAGGTGTCGGCGCCTTCGGCGAGGAGTTGGCCGAGGGTTTGTTTGGTGATGAGCACGCCCTCGTCGCGGGTGACGCCGACGACCTCGATGGGCATGCCGTCGAGGCGGAGGATGACGTCGAATTTTTCGAGCATGGCGCGGTAGGAACCGTCGGCGGCGTCGGCGTGGAGGGCGTGGTCCTCGCCGCGGCGAAAGGCGAAGGTGCCGCCGATGCGGCCGTCGGCGCGGGGCAGGAAAAATTTATAGATGGAGTGGTCGTGGGCGCTCTCGAAGGCGGTGGCCTCGACGCCGCTGCTGACGGGGCGGAGGGAGGGCGGGCACTCGGCGAGGAGGTCGCCGGCGTCGGCGGGGAAGCCGAAGTCGGAGAGGGCGAGGAGCGGGAGGTGTTCGCGAAAATCGCGGGCGGCCTCGGAGAGTTCGTGCCAGAGGGGATCGGCGCCGGCGAGGAGGCCTACTTCGTCGGCTTCCCAGAGGACGAGGTCATCGTCGGGATCCGTTCCGATGCCGACGCGCGCCGCCGCCGTGCGGAGGCGAGCGAGCGCTTCCAGTCTTCGCCGGTGATCGTGTTGAAGGCGGCGGCGGTCTTCGGGGGAAGGGAGCCGGGGGCCTTGGATGAGGGTCGGTCTTCCGGTGAAGGGGTCGGGCGGCATGTAGGATCGGCGGTCACGGCGAGACGGATGGTGGAACGCGGATGCGGGCGGACAAGGGGAACTTGTTCGTGGTTGCTCGCAGGATATTCGCGGCGGGCGCTACGCGCGGAAGGATCAGGCGCGGGTCTCGTCGGCGGCGTCGGAGGCGGAGCTGTTGTCGGAGTCGGAGTCTTCGGCGGGTTCGGGCAAGCGGGCGACGAGGAGTTTGTCGATGCGGTGGCGGTCCATGTCGATGACCTCGAAGCGCCAGCCGGCGTGGTCGAAGTGGTCGCCGGCCTTGGGGATGCGGCCGAAGTAGGTCATGACGAAGCCGCCGGCGGTCTTGTATTCGGCGGTTTCCTGGTGGGGGAGTTCGTCGAGGCCGAGGAGCTCCTTGAAGTCGGGGATGAGGAGGGTGGCGTCGATGAGCCAGGAGCCGTCGTCGCGTTTGCGGGCCTCGGGGGCGTGGCGGCGGCCTTTTTCGGGAAGGTCGCCGGCGATGGCCTCCATGACGTCGATGAGGGTGACGAGGCCCTGGATGGCGCCGAACTCGTCGGTGACGAGGGCGAGGTGCTGGCCGGTTTTGCGGAACTGCTCGATGAGGTGGATGACGGTCATTGCCTCGGGGATGAGGAGGGGCGGGGCCATGACGTTCTTGAGGTTGGCGGGGAGGCCGAAGGCGGAGTTGGCCCAGAG
>JALOTV010000129.1 GCA_025457685.1 Opitutaceae bacterium | reverse complement strand
TACCACTTCATCGTCAACCGCCCCGTCACCGTTTACCTCGCGGTCGAAAACCACGGCGAGACCAAGCTCGACGCCGAGTGGGAACGCACCGACCTCACCCTCGCCTGGGACGGCGGCACCGACCGCGTTTATAAACGCAACTTCGGCCGCGGCACCGTCTCCATCCCCGCCCACTCCGGCCAGACCGGCGGGCGCCACGGCATCCCGCATCTCGCCTTCGTCGAGTCCGACCAACCCGCGTCCCTCGACATTCAGATCGGCATGAACCTGCCCATCCTTGTCCGCTCCCAAGCCATCGCCCTAGAGCGCAAGGCCGCCGCCGTGCCCCCCGGCCACTGGATCTACAATCCCTACTGGAACTCCGTCGCCCTCCACGTCGAGGAAGGCCGCTACGACAACCGCGCCCGCATTCTCGCCTTCCGCCGCCCCAACGGAAAAATGACCGTCGTCGTCTCCAACCGCACCGCCAACGCCGAGCGCCCCTACGATATCGCCACCGGCTTGCCCGCCGACACCCGCTGGGCCGGTTTCCGCTACACCCCGGACGAGGCCGGCCCCGGCACTCTGGGCGTCCCCATCGGCGAACTCTCCGGCTCCAACCTCAAGCCCGCGCTTCCGCCTCGCAGCTGGGAATTCTGGGAGCAACTCTGACCTCGCCCGCCGCGCTCTCGCGCTCCCCGCGGCTCCGATTCTAAAACCGGAGCCAAGTTTCTTTTCGCCTGCATCCTGATTGACCGCCCCCTGCCATTATTTATCGATAAATCCCGATGAAGCTATTCCGCCCCGCCCCGCTTGCCCTCGCCCTCGTTGCCTCCGGCGCCATCTCCGCCTCGCACACCACCACCGCCGCCGCCCTGCCTCAGGCGGTGACCTCGGCGTTCTCCGCCAAGGTCGTATTGGACACCGAAGCCGTGGCCCGCACCATGGATCACCGCCTGCTCGGCGGCACCAACATCGCCCTCTGGAACGAGCAGCGCCACTTCCAGTCCCCGCTCCTCCGCCAGTGGGTCAACGAACTCGGCACCGGCCTCATCCGCCTCCCCGGCGGCTCCTGGAGCAACGGCTACTACTGGAACGGCAACGGCATCCGCAACGCCAAGGGCGACATCAACGTCAACGCCGTCGGCCCCGACGGGTATCCGGCGGTGGACTACAGCGACTACAAGCCCGGCTTCATGGTCGATACCAAGACCCTCAAGCCCTACAACGGCTTCCACGGCAACGTGGACATCAAGACCCTCCACGACTACGTCAAAGCCACCCCCGGCGCCGTCGCCCTGCCCTCGCTCAACGCCGGCACCGGCCGCGCCATCGACGCCGCCGAGTGGGCCAAGTGGGCCGCCAAAAACGACTACACCTCCGCCTATTGGCACGTCGGCAACGAGCTCGGCGGCTCCTGGGAACCCGGCACCTTCCTCCCCGACGGCTCCACCATCACGCCCGAGATCTTCGTCCAACGCTTCAACGCCATCGCCGACGCCGTCCACGCCGTGGACCCCAAGGCCAAGCTGGGCGCCTTCGCCTTCGCCGAGGACACCCTGAAACACTCCGGCGCCCGCGTCGCCTTCGCCTCCATCCACACCTACCCGGGCAGCACCACCCTCACCGCCCAGGAAAACCTCGCCCGCGTCCCCGAGACCGTCGCCCGCGAGGTCAACCAGGTGAAGGGCTGGATCGAGAAATACCAACCCGCCCGCAAGGACCAGATCGAGATCGGCTACACCGAGTGGAACCTATCCGGGGGCATGAACGCCTCCGACCTCTTCAGCGGCCTCTGGACCTCGATGATGCTCGGCGAATTCGCCCGCAACGGCGTCCACTTCGCCACCAAGTGGGACACCTTCACCCACGTCCGCGGCATGGCCGACGGCCACGGCCTCATCTGGACCGACGGCGACAACTACACGCGCAAGGCCGCCTACTTCGCTCTCCAGCTCTGGAACCACTACAACGGCGACAAAGTCCTCCGCCCCGTCGTCACGTCCGAGGCCCCGCTCTACAGCTACGCCTCCCGCGACTCCGAGGCCGTTTACCTCATGCTGGTAAACCCGAGCAACGATCGCCCCGCCACCGTCGAGGTCGAGCTCCCCGGCTACCTCGCCGGCGCACGCGGCGAACAGGTCACCCTCGGCCACCGCGAATACTTCTGGAACTACCGCGCCCACGTCCCCGAGTGGAGCCAGGCCCCGCGCGTCCGCGCCATCGACACCGGCGACGTCTTCTCCGTCACCGTCGCCCCCTTCTCCGTCACCTACGTCCGCGTGCCCACCGTGGGCGCGCCCGACGAGTCGCCCTTCATGCAGGCCCAGGCCCCCGCCGCCGAAGACAAAACCACCCCGCGCCTGCGCTTCATCCTCCCGCCCGAGATCTTCGCCGGAGACCGCATCGCCGGTTACCTCCACGCCGAGGACGCCGCCACCGGTCGCCCCTACGCCGGCACCCTGCCGGCCGCGCAGCTAACCGCCGAGGGCGCCATCACCCTCGACCGCGACTCCGTCCGCCTCGCCGAGACCCTCGGCCGCTTCGAGTTCATCGCCAACTCCACCGAGCCCGTCACCCTCCGCGCATCGGTCAACGGCGGCGAGGTCACCGCCCGCATCGAGCCCAAATCCTCCGAGCCCCGCCCCGTGCTCATCTGGGATTTCCAAAGCCAGAGCCCGACCGAAAAAGGTCTCTTCGACTCCCGCTACAAACTGAGCGCCGACCTCAATCAACGCGCCAACAAGGAGGTCGCCCGCATCGACTTCACCCCCGACTCCATCGTCCCCGGCGATAAGGAGCACAAGATCCTCTTCCGCATCAACCGCCTCCCCGAGCGCGCCACCCTCGACCGCGCCAACATCCGCGGCGTGTTCTTCGACCTCAAAACCCTCGGCCTCGCCACCGAGGACCCCAACGCATCCGTCTCCGTCGTCATCCAGAGCCCCGCCAACTGGTGGATGGTCCTCGGCACCGTCCCGCTCGCCGGCAACGCCGACTGGAAGCGCCACCAGGTCACCTTCACCCGCCAGGACTACGTCGATGCCATCGCCTCCGGCTACAACATCTGGTTCGTCCTCAACACCGACAAACCCCTCGCCGGCACCATCCTCCTCGACCGCATCGGCCTCATGGTCCGCTGAACCGCGTCGGCCTGCCTCCTCGACGGCTCATCCCGCCCCGCCATCCGGGGCGGGATTTTTTGTGTCCTCGTGGATAAACTTGGCGCAGTCCCGAACGCATGCCCCCAGCAAAAAGCGCGCTCCATGAAATAAATACACGCTCATAAATCCCACTCCTATACGCTGCCCAAGTGTTAATTACGCACTTTGTTTTCGCAGAATACGCAGAGCGTTTTAATTCCCATCGAAATAATAGGAATAAAAGACTTGCGGATCGATACCCTACTATTTTGATCTGGTTTAAATCCAACCCATGAAGCTCTCCAAAAAAGGCGAATACGCGCTCCGCGCCCTGATCGATCTTGGCATCGCCCAAGAGGTCGGGCGCGAGCTCGTGCGCGTCACCGAGCTGTCGGACATGGAGCTCATCCCCGCGAAGTTCCTGGAGCAGATCATGCAGGAGCTCAAAGCCGCCGGCATGGTCACCGCGCAGCGCGGTAAATTCGGAGGCTACCAGCTCGCCCGTCCCGCCTCCGAGATCACGATCGGCTCCGTGGTGCGTTTCATCGACGGCCCGCTCGCCCCCATCGGCTGCGTGAGCCACACCGCCTACGAGAAGTGCAGCTGCCCCGACGAGGAACACTGCGGCCTGCGCATGCTCATGCTCGACGTGCGCAACGCCATCGCCGGCATCCTCGACCGTTACTCCCTGGCCGACGTCGTGGAGGTCACCTTGCGCAAACTCCGTCGCGATGAGCTGCCGCTGCCCTTTTCGCTGCCGCGCGACGCCACCCGCGCCAAGCCCGCGAAAACCGCCACACGCCCGCGCCGCGCCTCGTCGCGCGCCTCCGCCGCCTCCGCCCGCCGCCTCGCGCCGGTCGAGGGCCTCCTCTCCCAACTTTTGCCCGATTACACGATCTAAACGGCCCGCGTCGCCGCCGATCCCCCTCACGCCATGAGCCACACCTCCTCTTCCGCCCAGTCTTCGTCCTCCGCGTCTTCCGCGGCGCTTCCCGACTGGCTCGCCATCGTGCGCGCCAAGGTCGAGGGCCTCCGCTTCGGCGTCGTCCAGATCGTCGTCCACGACGGCAAGGTCACTCAAATCGAGCGCACGGAAAAGACCCGCCTCGGCGCCTCCGGACGCGAGGAATAACGCGTCCGCCTCCCCCTTTCCCTACCGCTCACCGGCGGAGGGCTTTGTATCCAGAAACCAAACACAACCGCAACCGACTGACCCGACCACGGGAAGTTCCCATGCAAACAGACCTAACCATCGTCTCCCATGAGGAACCTGACTGTCTCCCGCGCGGCCGCCTACGCCGCCGCCTTTTCCACCATCGCCTTCGCGCCTTTTTCGGCGCGGGCCCAGACCACGGACGCGCCGCCTGAAGACGTCGCCGCCCTGCGCGCCCAGATCGCCGCGCTAGACCAGAAGCTGCGCGTCCTAGAGCGCAACCTGGAGATCAAGGACGACACCGCCGCGGCTGCGGCCAAAACCGCGCCGGTGATCACCGCCGGCGCCGGCGGCTTCAGCCTCACGTCCGCCGACAAGAAATTCTCGCTGCGCATCCGCGGCAACATCCAGGCCGACGGCCGCTATTACCTGGAGGAAAAATCCGACGCCTCCGACACGCCCGATGCGTTTGTCCTGCGCCGCATCCGCCCCAGCTTCGAGGGCACCGTGGGCGAGAAGTTCGGCTTCCGCATCATGCCCGACTTCGCCAACAACCAACTCCAGCTGCTCGACGCCTACGCCACCTACAAGCAAAGCGACGAGTTCTCCCTGCTCTTCGGCAAGGCCAAGTCGCCCTTCGACCTGGAGCGCCTCGTCTCGCAGACCAACCTGCTCTTCATCGAGCGCTCCTACCCCACCCTGCTCGGGCCCAACCGCGACACCGGCGTGCAGGCCTCCGGCGATTTGTTCGCGGGCCGCTTCAGCTACCAGGCCGCCTACCTCGACGGCGCCAGCGATGGCGGCAGCGTCGAGACCGACACAAACGACGGCAAAGACGCCGTGCTCCGGCTCTTCACCCATCCCTTCAAGAACAACGAGGACTCCTTCTTCAAGGGGCTCGGCTTCGGCGTGGCCTACAGCGCCGGCACGCGCGAGGTCGGCTCGGGCGCCATCCGCTCCTACACCACCAACGCGCTCGTCCCGTTCTTCCAGTATAACGGCAACGTGCGCCCCGACGGCGACCACACCCGCCTCTCCCCGCAGATCTACTTCTACAAGGGCCCCTTCGGCCTGCTGGCCTCCTACACCGAGACCGACCAGGAGCTGATCAACACCACCACCGTCACGCCCGCCAGCGTGCGCGGCGACTTCGCCAACCGCGCGTGGGCCGTTACCGCGAACTACGTGCTCACCGGCGAGGACACCGGCTACAACACCAGCCCCAAGCCGCGCCAGGATTTCAATCTCTCCGCCGGCACCTGGGGCGCCTGGGAGGTCGCGGCGCGCGTCAGCGCGATCGACGTGGACGAGGGCGCCTTCGCCGGCGCCGGCACCGGTATCTTCGCCAACCGCAACACCCAGGCCGCCGGCGTGGATTCCCTGTCCCTCGGCCTCAACTGGTATCTCAACCGCAACGTGAAGGCCTCGCTGAACTTCGAGCACTCGTCGTTCGATGAGGCCGCCGGCCGCTCCGCCTCGCTCGAAGATTTCGAGGATGAAAACGCCGTCCTCACCCGCGTGCAGCTCTCGTTCTAAGCACCCGAAAACAACCTATCAAACGTATCCGCCATGAAACTACCTTTGTTCACCGCCTTCGCGGCCTTCCTTGCCTTCGCCGGAGCCGCCTTCGCCCAAAAGCCCGTCGAGTTGCTCAACGTGTCCTACGACCCGACGCGCGAACTCTACGTCGAATACAACGCCGCCTTCGCCCGTCACTGGAAGGCCAAGACCGGCCAGGACGTCGTTATCCGGCAATCCCACGGCGGCGCCGGCAAACAGGCCCGCTCCGTCATCGACGGTCTGCAGGCCGATGTCGTCACGCTCGCGCTCTCCTACGACATCGACGAGATCTCCGCCAAGGCGAAGCTCTTCCCCGCCGACTGGCAGAAGCGCCTGCCCTACAACTCCGCCCCCTACACCTCGACCATCGTGTTCGTGGTGCGAAAGGGTAATCCCAAGGGCATCAAGGACTGGGGCGACATCGTGAAACCCGGCGTCTCCATCATCACGCCCAACCCCAAGACCTCCGGCGGCGCGCGCTGGAACTACCTCGCCGCATGGGCCTACGCGCTGGAGAAAAACGGCGGCAGCCAGGAGGCGGCCCGCCAGTTCGTGGCCGATCTCTACAAAAACGTGCCCGTGCTCGACAGCGGCGCACGCGGCTCGACCACCACCTTCGTGCAGCGCGGCATCGGCGACGTGTTTCTCTCCTGGGAAAACGAGGCCTTCCTCGCCCTGAAGGAATTCGGCACCGACAAGTTCGAGATAGTCGTGCCCTCGCTCAGCATCCTGGCCGAGCCGCCGGTCACGCTGGTGGACCGGGTCGCCAAACGGAAAGGCACCACCGAGGTCGCCCGCGGCTACCTTGAGTATCTCTACTCGCCCGAGGGCCAGGAAATCGCCGGCCGCCACTTCTACCGCCCGAACGTGCCCGAGGCCAAAGCCAAGTTCGCGAGCCAGTTCGTGGACGTGAAGCTGGTCACCATCGACGAGGTTTTCGGCGGATGGCAGAAGGCGCAGAAGGAGCATTTCTCCGACGGCGGCACCTTCGACCAGATCTACCTGAAGAAGTAGCCGCTCCTAACCGTAGCGGAACGGCGGAGCCGTTTCGTCCGCCCGCGCTCCCCGTTCCGCTCACCTTCATCCACGATGCAGCTCGCCACTTCAAATCACTCACGTCCGCCCGCCGTGCGCGATCTCCGCGCGCTGCTGGAGCCGCTTGTGCTTTTAGGCGAGCTGCATCCCGCCCTCCAGACGTCGTTCACCGGCGTCTTCGATTTCATGGGCGTGCCCTACAGCGTGCCGCGCGTGGTCTTCACCGGCCCGCCAGCCGCGCACGATCCCATCCGCCTCGCCATCTTCGGCGGCCTGCATGGCGACGAGCCCGCGAGCGTCCTCGCGCCCCTTGCCTTTCTTGAGCGCCTCGCCGCCGACCCCGCCCGCGCCACCGGCTACGAACTCGCCGTTTATCCGCTGTGCAACCCCGTCGGCTACTCCCGCGCGACTCGCGAAAACGGAGCCGGCGTGGACCTGAACCGCGAATTTTGGCGCGGCTCGGTGCAGCCCGAGGTCCAGGCCCTCGAACGCGAACTCCGAGTCAACAGCTTCCACGGTCTCATCGCCCTGCACGCCGACGACACCGCCGAGGGCATCTACGGCTACACCCGCGGCCAGGTGCTCAACGAAGCCCTCCTCGAACCGGCGTTGCGCTCCGCCGGCTATATCCTGCCGCGCGACACGCGCGGCACCATCGACGGCTGGCTCGCCCGCGACGGCAAGATCGAGGCCTGCTTCCAAGGCGTGCTCTCCGCGCCGCCGGGCCAGCGCCCCCGGCCCTTCGATCTCATCTTCGAGACGCCCGCGCACGCGCCCATCGACCGCCAGGTCGAGGCCGCCGTGACCGCGCTCGACACCATTCTAGACGAATACCGCCAGTTCATCGCCTACGCCGCCAACCTCTGAACCATGTCCCGCTCCTCACGTTCCGTCCTGCCCGGCTTCGGGCTGTCTCTCGGGCTCACGATCACCTACCTGAGCCTGATTGTCCTCATTCCGCTCTCGGCCGCCTTCATCAAGACCGCCGGGCTTACCTGGGCAGAGTTTTCCGAGGCGGTCTTTTCACCGCGCGTGCTGGCCTCCTACCGCATCAGCTTTCTCGCCTCGCTCGCGGCCGCCTTGGTCAACTGCTTCTTCGGCGGCATCGTTGCGTGGGTGCTGGTGCGCTACCCGTTTCCCGGACGCAAAGTCGTCGATGCGCTGGTCGATCTGCCCTTCGCGTTACCCACCGCCGTGGCCGGCATCGCGCTCACCGCGCTCTACGCGCCAAACGGCTGGATTGGCTCGCTCGTCGAGCCCTACGGCGTGAAAATCGCCTTCACCGAGATCGGGGTGTTCATCGCGCTGACCTTCATCGGCCTGCCCTTCGTCGTGCGCACCCTCCAGCCCATCATAGAGGAACTGGAGCCGGAGTTTGAGGAGGCCGCCGCCTCCCTCGGCGCCAACCGCTGGCAAACCGTGCGACGCGTGATTCTGCCGCCCTTGCTGCCCGCGCTGCTCACCGGCTTCGCCATGGCCTTCGCCCGCGCGCTGGGGGAATACGGCTCGGTCGTTTTCATCTCGGGCAACATGCCGATGCGCACCGAGATCACCCCGCTGCTGATCATCACCAAACTCGAGCAATACGACTACGCCGGCGCCACCGCCATCGCCGTGGTCATGCTCACCGCATCCTTCACCCTGCTGCTCGTGATCAACCTCCTCCAGAA